>CAZZHJ010000078.1:0-9393 GCA_964653815.1 uncultured Lachnospiraceae bacterium | reverse complement strand
CGGATGACGGAATTCTCGCCATACCCATTGGCATTGATCCCGTCGTCCGTCGACGCAATGTCAATAGTTCCGCCTGCAATTGTGATATCCACGGCTTCCATTCCTTCATAGCATTCCAAAATGGAAATGTTTCCGGATGCGACATAGATAAACCCTGTTTCCTCATCGTTTGACACAGTAATACCATCATCGCCGGCAGACATCGAAATAGTAGCATCCTGAATGCGCACACTGTCATTGGCGTGAATGCCGCCCTCCACCGCATTTATCGTAATATCGCCTCCGGCAATCACTAAGTCGTCGTTACATACAATTCCATGCCGATACGCGGCATCCACCGCAAGCGCTCCCGCCCCGTTAATCGTCAAGTCGTCCCGGGAATAAATTGTTCCGTCTACACCCGCAGCAATGCTCTCCTCATTATGCTGCCCACCGGAAGATACTGTGTTTTCCATGCCATCCGCCAGTGTCAGAAATACCTTATCCGCCTGCTCCACCCGAATTGCCGCATCATCGTCACAATGAATGGTCACTCCATCCAGCAACAGCCATATTTTATCGCTTTTATCCGCATCAATAATGACGCTTCCGTTTGTCAGCTCCCCGGTAAGTACATAATGCCCCGCATATGCAATATGAACATTTCCGTCATGAACGTAGGCTCCATTTCCTTCTATAACACTGCCCTCATCGGATAATGTTATTTTTGTAGCAGAGGAAACATCCCAATGGACGTTCAAATCATTGGCAGTAAACATGTCGCTGCCGTTTTCCTGACTCATAACAGGCAGTATTCCCAAAGCCTTCCCGCCCATAAGCAGAATTGTCAGCGCAATAGCAAGAATGACGGAGACAATGCAAATAATGTCAATCTTTTTGTGTGTTGACATGACACATCCTCCTTAGCCCGCGTATTCTCCGTTGTAGCTGACCAGAACCGCACTGTTAACGCCTTCCATTTCGGATAACGCATTAATAAAGTCTGTGTTATCATTTTTTAAACGAATTTCCATTGTCAGTTCCAGACTGCCCTTCTGTGCGCTTTTACTCTTAACAACGCACCTCTGCGTCATTTCATCAAGGTATTCCTTTGCCGCAGTCTCGCTGTCGTGGCCATCACACTGGATAACCACAATGTATGGATTGAAATGAGATTTCCTGTTAACAAATACAAGGAGTGTTATTCCTATGATAACGCTGCCGATAATAGCCAGAGGAATCATTCCCGCCGCCAGCACGATGCCTACAGCAATAGACCAGAACAGAAATGCAATGTCCAACGGCTCTTTAATGGCTGTACGGAAACGGACAATGGACAAAGCGCCTACCATTCCCAGAGACAGCACCACATTACTTGTTACGGCAAGAATTACCAATGTAGTGATCATCGTCAGGGCAATCAACGTAACCCCGAAGCTGGAGGAATACATCACTCCCTGATAGGTCTTTTTGTAAACCAGGAAAATAAACAATCCCAGACAAAAAGCCAGAATAAGCGCCAGCATCATATCCACAAGGCTGACGGCAGTTACATTTTCAAGAAAGCTGGATTTAAAAATATCATTGAATGTCATTGATTTTCTCCTTTACTTAACCGTAGATACGGCATTGTGCATATTTTGAAAAGGCGGTTACCCGCCGTCCGGGAAGCCGGACTGCATCGCGGATAATGTCCGGCAAAAAACTATCCCATTTTACTTCCAGAATAATTGGAGCATCCCCTGCAGGAACTGTAACGCAGTCCGGATTCAGAAACTCCCCGCACCGGAACCCCGTCCGAATGTCATGATCAAGGGTAACCCGGACATTGCCGGGGCCAAAAATAAACGGTTCCCTTATGTAATCTACAATGATTTTGGGACGCAGCCCCTGTATCCGCATTTTCGCATACAGCTCATGGATTAAGCCCTCCGGACTATCCGCCATCCAATCCACACAGCCGTTTACAATGTTCCCGGCTTGAACCGCAGTAAGATTAACGCCCTGCTTTTTTCCTAACCCGGCTATCTTGCTTTTCTTTTCCAAACGGATTACGGAGGTATCTCCGTTATAATAGCGGATGCGGAATTTTTCCCTGCGGCTGACGCCATCCAGTTTTTCCCGCAGGGCTTTATCGGCAGCATTGTCAAAATACAGACTTCGTATCATATATTTACCGTCAATGGCATGAGGATCAGGGCTTGTGACCGCCTTAAGCCGCTGTCTGAGAACCAGCAAATCAGCCTGATTGATTTCGTGTTTCCACTCATGTCGATAATCCATAAACTCTCCTTTTCACATTTAACAGAAAACGGATAATTACTTTACCAAGTTTACATTCGGAATTTGAATTATCAATGAAACTTTTGTGAAAATTTTGTGATATTTCTCCTATGGCAATTAAAAAAGACTGAAGAACGCTAATTCTCCAGTCCTGAATTCTTTTCATATTCAATTCAACAGCTTCCTCACTATTGTAATAAATCGTGCCTGAATAGATGCTCCTGATACAAACGCAGATTCTCCTGCTCCTGTATTTTTCTCTTTTCAGCCCTCTCTTCCAATATCTGTATTTGTTTAACACGCCGTCTCTTTTTCTCGGCCTGTTCAGCCTTAAACCGTTCCTGCTCTTCCTTGGTAGGTCCGGTAATTCTTCCGGGAGCGGTAACAGTACAGTTTCGCACATTTCCCTCTTCATCCAGATCGAAGACATAGCTTTTACTTGCCTGAAATTCTGCCACATTACCACCGAAGGACGCCGCCACCGTATTATCCCAGCGGTCATAATCCTCTTTCCATTCCTGTACCTTTGCCATTATCTTTCTGGCATAGGCAGGATCTGCATCCATTTTCTGCTGCAGGCTCTCCGGTATGAGTATGGCAATTCGTCCGGAACCAACGCTGCTGTAATTCCTCTGTAAATCGCCACGGGTCTGAGGGGGATTTGCACCTGCAGGCTTCCAGTCATTTAATGCATCTGCGCTTGTGTTTTTATTAAAATACTCCCAGAAGGGAAAGTCGTTTCTCTGCCAGTTTCCGGAGGAAATGTTGGCATTGCCCACATGGGTTATGACATCATACATGGGGAAAGCATCCGCAAAGTTGGTCGCTCCCACCCTTCCCGTATTGTACGCTTTGCTGATAGTTGAAATATGGTCCGTAGAACCTGCCATCTTGCTTGCATAAGCCGCCCGAAAGGCATTTGCCGCATTTTTATCCGTTATTTTACTGAGACGTTCTTCATAGGACTCGCCCATGTAATCTCTTGTACCAATTCCGTTTACACTCATTTTTCAATTCCTCCATTATTGCCAGACACTTTTAACTATGATAATTTTTCTGTCATTCGGAGCCGCTCTGCTCCTCATAATAATGTTCCGTTATTTAGTTTATCGGCAGATTTTTTGCTATTTGAGGGTAAAGGAAACGAAAAGCATATGAAATGTAACGAAATGTATCTTTACAAATGTCTAACCGCCGCATATGGATAAATCCATAGCGGCGGTCTGCTATAATCTCTTTATTTCATTCAACATAAGGCGGGCATAAACTTGGCAAACAGATATAATCCCTCCGAGCCTGCAGTGACCTCATGGGGCACACCTGCCTGCATAACGGATATTGTACCGGCCTCATATGAAATGACACCGCCAATGTTTCTATGGACAATTCCTGTTCCGGATGGTCTGCTCCCTTCCCAAACTTCCCTGCTCCTATGCTTCCCGCCGAACGCCAAATCGCTTCGACGGCTTCACAAACAGCGTTACAACCAGAATAACCGCCGCTGTTATACCCAGACTGAGCGGATAAACCTGCATGATAGTTGAAAAGGATGGCGCCTTTTTAAACACTGTGAATATCCATGTAAGCCGTACTCCACAGATTCCGATGACCGCACAGACCGCCGGTATAAAAGAAACGCCAAAGCCTCTCAAATAGCCTGATAACCCCTCCTGGGCAAAGCTGAACAGATATGCAAAGAGAATATATTCCAAACGAATCATCGCTGTTTCGATTACATCCGGGTCCGTATTGAAAATACTAAGCAGCGGATGGCCAAACAAAAGAATCAACCCCCCGACCGTAGCGGTACTTATCAGACTTTGTAGCAGGCAGAGCTTTAACACTCTCCGGCAGCGGTCGTTCTTTCCGGCCCCGTAGTTCTGACCTACAAATGTAGTGCATGCCTGCCCGAATGAGGTCATAATGTAAAAAACAAACATTTCCAGATTGTAAGACGCTGAAGACGCCGCCATGACTGTTGTTCCCAGACTGTTGACAGCCGATTGAATAATAATATTGGCAAAGGAAAAAATCATTCCCTGTATACCTGCCGGAATCCCTATCTTAAGAATCTGACCCAGCACACCCCTATGTACACGCAGCTTTCGGGACTCTATCCGAATTGCCATCTCTGTCTTCATTAAGGCCCCAAACAGGATTGCCGAACTGATGAGATTAGAAATTACCGTCGCCGTTGCCACACCATCCACATCCATGCCCAGCCCACGTACAAAGAACAGGTTGAGAGCAACATTCAGAATGCCGGAAATTACCAGCGCAATCAGCGGCGTCTGGGTATTTCCGCAGCTTCTGAAGATTGCGGATTCAAAATTGTAAAGCAGAATTACCGGCATTCCTGCCAAATAAATCTGCAGATATTTTACTGCCAGCGGATATACATCACTTGGAACATCCAGCATTCTTACAACTTCGGGCGCCAGAAACTCGCCCAGCAATGTAATGAATAATCCTCCCAGCAGAGCCACGATTACCGATGTATGCACTGCCTTTGAAATGTTCTCATTATCTCTTTGACCAATAGCTTTTGCGATAATGACATTGCTTCCCAGAGAAATTCCGATGAAAAGATTAACCAGCAATCCGATGACAGGCGCATTGCTTCCCACCGCTGCCATAGCCTCCTTGCCGGAAAACTGTCCCACTACCGCCAGATCCGCTGCATTAAACAGCTGCTGTAAAATCCCTGTTGCAGCAAGCGGCAGCACATATCTAATTATCTTATCTCCCAAGGAGCCATTTATCATGTCCATACGGCTTTTCATGTGAATTCCTTCTTTCTATAACCTGTTATAGCACTGTCCAAATTCTCCGTCAATGCAGGATTTTTTTATATTGAATTTATTTAAAAATCAATACATTATCCTCTTGCTTGAATTCAAAAAAAATAGTACAATATAAATAACTATAGTAACAAAGAGAAAATACACATTAAGGAATATGTTATCTGAAAATATCTTTTAGTAGGAAAGGAGGTCTTCTATGGGAATTGGCAGTATAACATCAGCAAACAGCATGTCGAGCATGCAGGTAAGCACAGCAGGTTCGACAGATACAAAAAGCAAAAAAGTTGAAGATGAAATTACAAGCGCAGAACAACAGCTCCAGAAGCTATCTTCAACACAGGAACTTTCTGTTGCAGAAAAAAATAATGAACGTCAGAAGATTCAGAAAGAAATCTCCTCTCTCAATACAGAACTGAAACAGCATCAGGAAGAACTTAGCAGGTCTCAGAAAAGAGAAGCCATGATGGCAGAACTGCTGGAAGATAAGAAACCAACAAATGAGGAAAAGTCAGAAGACAAAATGCAAACAAAAGAAACATCCTCAGATAAGTCAGACGAAAAGACTCTGTCGGCCAATGAGCAGCAGACAGAACAGCAGGGAAATGTCATAACCAATAACGATGATGGCACTGTTGTTTTAAAGGAAGAAACAAATCCGGCTAATGAAGCCAAAGAAGACAGTACTGAAAAAAAGGCAGAAAATACAGACAGTGATAAGGCTGCAGACGCCGGTCTCTCCCGCAAAGAAATGCATGCGATTGTATCATCAAACGCTTCTGTACAGCAGGCAAGTCGTCAGGGAACTGTCATAGCTAAAACCAGAGACGGTATTGCTATTTTTAAAGGAGAAATGCGTCAGAATGAGAGACGTGGCATAGATACAGAAAAAGCCCAGGCTGAGCTGGAAAAAATGGAGAGACAGGAAAAAAGGGCAACGGCATTCCAGTCCTCTACATTAGGCGAAGCAAATAATACAATGAAATCAGCAACAGCGGCTAATGGAAACGGAACAAAGAACCAGACACAGGTTAATGCAGAAAATAACGGTTTTAATAACGCTTTCATTAATGCTATGAATGCATCACAACAAGAAGAAAAATGGGCATCACAACAGATGTTTCAGGTTTCTTTGGGCCATTAAAAAATAGAAAATCATTTTAAAAGCATGCCGCCCATGACTAGACCATAGTCATGGGCGACTTTTTTATCCTCCTAAGGTAATATCCTGTTCCTGATACCACTCCAACGCATCCGTCAAATGTTTTTCCTGAAAATCCGGCCATAATTCTTTCACAATATAAAAGTCTGAATAAACAGTCTGAATAGGAAGAAAACCGGACAAGCGGCACATCCCGCCCCAGCGTATTACCAAATCGACTCTCGGTATCTCACGGGAAGCCCAGTCGTTTTTCATATCCCATTCCCAACCATAGTTTACCAGAAAATTTACCCTCAATATTCCTTTTCTGCAGGCAGGCCGATGCCCAAAATCCGCATATGGAAGCAGTTTTTCCGGAAAACACTGTGAGTTGGTATTGCCGATTACATACAGCTCTACATTTTCCTCTTCTATCATCTTAACAGCCTCAATACAGGCTTTTGAAAATGCCATGACCTGTTCTTTGGGTCTCTTACAGTTATCTACTGTAAACCCGTAGTAAGTCAGTTCCTGTATACCATATTTCTTCGCTGCCCGAAGCAGCCTTAACCCCGGTTCTAACCCATGGGCATAGCCCTCTTCCTTTTTTAATCCATTTCCCTCTGCCCAGCGTCTGTTGCCATCCGGAATGATGCCGATATGTTTTGGAATCCGCTTCATATGAACCTCCTGCCGTTTTTGAATCTGTCCGGATAAATTACTGTAATAATTAAATGTGAACTCAGATTATACAGTAGTAAAGGACGGTTCTTATAATATAGGCAAGTTAGGAAAATTTATACATTCTGCTATCCAAAATGGCTCAATAAAAATAGGTTAGTCTCCGCTTTTATTTATGCCTTAATGTCAACAGGCTTATGGTACGCATCTGATATAACAGTCGTTGATTCCGCTGAAACCTGTATCTTCTCCAAACGAACCTCTTCCTGTTCTTTCTGCTCCTTTTTCTTTTCCTCTATGCGCTCCTGCTCTTTCTTCTCTTTTAATTTTTCTTCTCGTTCCTCTTCCAGCTCCTTCCACCCTTTTGCACCATTGTCGGAGGTCACTGTCGTAGACGCCATCATCGTTATATTCCCTGTGTCGTCTATGGTCCAGCTTTCCGAATAATTTACCAGCTTTACTCCCATAGCCCTTGCATTGGCCTGGGCGCTTTTAAGTCCTCTTTCATATCCCTCTTTGAAAAAAGACAGATTTCCTTCCAGTTCTTTCGCCTTTTCCGGATTCTTTGCACATTCCTTCAGATATGAGCCGGAGATTGCCACGCTGCCATTCTTCACACAATCGAAATTTTTCTGTAAATAGGAATAATAATCCGATACCTTATCGTTTGCAGAGCTCTTTGCGCTTCCTGCCTGTGCAGATGCTGCATCCTTCGTTTCTGCTTTCTTTGCCGCCTCATTTTTCTGTGAAGCGTATGTATTTCCGTACACATTATTGTAGCTGCTGCCAATTCCTGTTATTGCCATAATATTCCTCCTTGAATTTTATAAAATCCGTTTTTTATAAATTAACAGTTCCTACTTTACTTATCGCATTTTCTCATCTTAATTGCCATAGGTTTGGCGTGAACGACGGGATTTTAGGAGCCAATTACTTTTCATACATCATAACGGTAAGGATAAATTTCTTTTTATCTCCCATGTCCTGAATTGTTATATCTATATCCCCTTTATACTTCTTGGCGCACCTTTGTATATTCTCCATGCCTAAACCATGATGTTTTTTATCCTCTTTGCTGCTGACAGGAAATCCCGTTTCGCTGTCAAAAATAATTTCACTTAAGAAGTCATTTTCCACTTCAATAAAAAACAGATTTCCTTTCATGTAAGAGCGCAGCTTGATACTTTTCTTTCCCGGGGCCTCAGCACTTGCTTCAATTGCATTTTCCAGTGCATTATTCAGCACAATTCCTATATCGTAAACATCTATCTGCTGTTTATGGGGATAAATAAAGTCTGCTTCAAAAGATATATTCCGCTTTTCTGCTTCCTGCTTCTTTTGATGTATGATAACATCCGTAATGGGGTTTCCTGTCCTATATGCAAAGTCCAGCCTGCTGACCGTTATATCCATTTTTTCAATATAGTCATCAAGTTCTTCTTTGTCCGTACCGGATATTCTTCTGACCACTGCCGCTATACTTTCCAAATGGCTTTTCATATCATGCCGAAGTCCTCTCATATCGGCATATATATCCTGAATTTCTTCAATCTCCCGCTGCATTTGCAGCATTTGGTTTTCCAGTATGGCGCCTTTCCGCTCTTCCTCTCCTAACTGTACCAGCTTTTGAAAGAGCATAACAAAAGTTATATTGACGCCCAATAATAAAAGGCAGATAAACGGCACCCAAAATCTAAGCGCCGGTATTTTATCAAACATTATGACTGTCATTCCGTTTTCCACAGAATAAATCAGCATTTTGAGAGTAACGGAAAGGCATATAGAGGTAACACTGGGGAAAATTAAAAAAGCATATTCATGTGTCCGGAATTGCTCATTCTTTCTGATAAATTTTCTGCTGATTACGGATAGATATACTAACATCAGCAAGGCATACAATGAAACATAGACAATCAATGTTATTACAGTCAGAATAAAACACCACATTTCAACTTCTTCCACAGTTGTTATCTTCTTCGCTAAAATCATGGAAAATTTACCGATGATCCAGTCATGACCGTACATCAAAACCACTATGATATATTTGATAATTTCTTTTCCGGCACTAAAACTAATGGCCACAAAAAGCTGTTTTAACAAATCTTTTTCATACAAAAACATTTGTAACAGTAAAACAACAGCTATGTCCAGAGTCACTTTCACGATATAGTTAACAGTGCCTGTAGTATCCAGTCTTTCCAGTACAAGGTTTTGAATGATAAAATACAGGCTCATCCATACAAACAGGACAACCTTTTTCCGATACTTGCCTCTAAGAAACTTCTGCACATAAATACCGCCTGCTATGCTGTTCACAACATATAGCAAAAGGGGTAATACCACTTCAAACATTGACAATCCCCCCTTCTTTTGCATATTTCATATACTGCCTGATAAAATCGTTATATTTCTTTTGTGCAAGTATCAGTTCATCCCCGTTTGCAACTTTAATGGTATCGGCATTATAGGAAACAATTTTCTCCATATTCACAAGATAGCATCTGTGAC
>CAZZHJ010000077.1:0-9442 GCA_964653815.1 uncultured Lachnospiraceae bacterium | reverse complement strand
AACCATAAAATGTCCTCCAATCATGCATCTAACATTTCCACCACTCAGACCGGTTTTCTGACCACACAATGCAGATGGAATCCCTTCCTGACTTCATACAGTTCCAGCTTCATACCGCTGTCAGCATCTGTCTGTTACATTATTCCCGGTTCTTTAATATTTCTGCCGGAAGAATTTTGTTGACTCTCCTCATTAATAACGGGGTCACAACCAGATACAGCACCATAATCGCACCAAACAACCCTGCATACATCCACCACTCAAAGCTCAGATTTACCCCTACCGCCACATTTGACACCATATAAGGATATGCGGCATCCATCAGGACCTTTGCTATAGGGATTCCAATGAGGGCGCTGACCGCCACAACCAGCAGCTGTCCGTTAAGATAAAGCTTCCTGATTTCCTTTTTCCGGTATCCGAAAATTTTCATCATGGAAATAGATGAGGCGGAGCGGTCAATCATAACCTTTAACATCAGATACATGACCACAATGAAAATCAGGGCGGAAGCTGCGGAAAGCGTCGTGATCATAGGCGCCATCAACTCCACAAATATGGATGTGCCTCTTTCCATCTCCCCTTTTGAAACGGAAGCATACAGCCTGCCGGATTCTATATCCAGGGCATGGTCCGAAAAGACAATGTTATAATAATCCTCATCTTCTCCCATAAGCTCCCTCATACTGTCAATATCCATAAAAACAAAGAAGTTTGCTGCATAGGGAGCAATGCCGTCCACTGTAAAGGCATAATTTTTATCATTTTCCTCATCCTTTAAAACCAGTTCATCTCCCGCTCCTATGTGATATTTCCTTGCCACCGCAGATGAAATAACCACCCGGTTCTGTCCCTTTTCCAAATCTGTATCAAAATACGGATTATCCTCTTCTATTCCCAACAGGGTAATGTCAAGATTATAACCCAGCACCTCTTTTTTCAAGGTAACGCCATAGGCCTGGGTTCCTCCCTCCGGCACAGTTTCCTCGGGATATTTGTAAGTATACATATATTCATATTTTATATCTGCCGATGTTTCCTCTTTGATATGCTGACAAAGCACATAGCAGTTTAAGCAGATCATGCAAATCAGCAAAGCAAAGAACATGCCGAGAAACACCGTGAGAGCAGTACGCTTTTCCCGTAAAAACTGCCGGATTTGAAAGGTCCGGACAAAGTCGCCGCCCTTTAAGCGGATATTTTTTGTATCGGTTACCTTCTGCTCATTTCGAATCAGTACAAGAGCAGGCTTTTTCAGCTTGTTGCGAATGACGCAAAAGTTCGTGACAGCCGCCACAACAGGAGGCATCACAATCCCGTAAACAAACAGATAGGTTTCATAGCAGATTTTTAAATCAGGAACAGAAAAATAAGAATAGGTTTCCTGCATCTGGCTCCTTACCCCAAAATTGCTGTAGCCAATCAGCGTGCCAATGATGCCGGCTATAAAAGTTACCGCCGCCGGCAGTATCAGATAGTGCAGCAAAAGTTCCCTTCTTTTCACACCCAGAGCATAGAGCGTTCCGATAACCCCTGATTCCTTTTCAATGGTATGTACCACAAAAACCGAAATAACATAGGCAATGAGAACAATCAGGAGCACGCCTGCAAAAAGCCCCACGGATTTGTTGATAGCAACATCATCCCCGGCAGCGCCTATACGCATATTGTCCTCCGCCTTTAAAAACTGAGTCAGTTTAGAAAGCTCCACATCAAAGTTATCATCAATAAAGGTTTCCGTCTCATCCGAAAATTCGGAAATACCGTCTGCTAACTCTTCTACGCCTTTGGCAGCTTCCGAAACGCCGCCGGCATAGTCATCCAGACTGTTTCCGTAGAAACCGGATTCCTGCATCCTGCCCATTGTGGATTCCAGCTCCGAAAGGCCGTCTGAAAGCTCCTCCGCTCCCTTGGAAAGGTCTGAGAGCGCTTCCTGGAAATCCTCCGTTTGCCCAACCGTTTTATCCCAATATTCCTGAAAATAACTGTCCTCAACATCATCTGCAGACATGGTAAAATCCTGCAGCATTTCTTTTAGTTCCTTATCTGTTAAGTTATCATTCAAACGGTAAGCATACACAAACTCCTCGGATTGAAGGCTGGCATGCTCCTCCTTTAACATCTCATAATCCGATTCTGTTAAAAAAACAACTCCGAACTGACTGATGTCAGTTGCAGGATCCGACAGATTCCGATAAGGCGCTTCGTAATCCGGGGCTGTTCCAATGCCGCACACTTCAAAGGAATGCTCCCCGATTCTTATGGTATCCCCTATTGTAATTCCCGCTTCCTCACTGTAGCGTTTTTCTAAAAAGGCTTCTCCCTCTTTCAGAGAAAGGCTTCCTTCATCTGTACGGAAACGGTCAATATCCTGCCGTATTTTAAAGGTACGCAGCACCGTATCGTTTTCAGCTGCATAGTCCAAATAAAAGTGTTCCTCTATGGTAACCCCTTTATCATTGATTATTCTTACTTCTTCCTCCGTCAGGGGAGCGAATACGCTAAACTGTCCGTCCTCTGCAGCCTGTTCACGGGCCACAGCCTCTGTTCCTGACACAATGGTTTCCGCAGCGGCAACCAGACTGATTACAATATACATGCCAAGAACGATCATCAGCCCCAGAGCGATATAACGAAACAGATTTTCCTTCAAATCCCGGAGGATTCGTTTTCTCAATACTTTCTGCATATTACAAATCCTCCAATTCTGCCGCAGGCACTTTCTGCTCATTGCGGTAATTTTCCTTTATCTGCCCGTCCTTTAAAAAGATTACCTGGTCCACCATATTCTTAATGGAATTGTTGTGGGTAACAATCAGCATGGTTGTACCGTACTTCCTGTTTACCTCTTCAAGAAGCACCAGAATATCCCGGGAGGTTTTGGAATCCAACGCGCCGGTAGGTTCATCACATAAAAGCAGCTTGGGATTTTTAATCAACGCCCTTGCAATGGCGCACCGCTGCTGCTGTCCGCCGGAAAGCTGGGAGGGGAACTTATTCTGATGCTCCGTAAGTCCTAAAGTTTCCATTAATTCATCTATATCCATGGAATGGTCGGAAAGATATTCACATACCTGAATGTTTTCCTTTACTGTCAGATTGGGTACCAGATTATAAAATTGGAAAATAAATCCCAGATTTTCCCTTCTGTAATCGGACAGCTTTTCCTGGGACAAACCAAAAATTTCTTTTCCGTCCACCTTAATGGAGCCGGAATCCATCAAATCCAATCCCCCGATGCAGTTTAGAAGGGTGGATTTACCGGAACCGCTGGTGCCCTGAATGACGCACATAACGCCTTTTTCCACCGATAGGTCAACACCTTTCAACACCTCAGCATAGCTTCCGCCCTCGCCGTAGCTTTTCTTTAAATTACTTACTTCCAAGTACATCTTTTTGTCCTCCCCGCTATATATATGTTTTTCCAATATAACACCTTTTAGCCGTCATGTCACTCATTAAAATTCCTGTATTTATTCTTTAGTTACCCGGAATCTTAAATCACATGTATCTAACATATATTAGTTATAACTAACTATTGGTTTTAATAAATGTGACTACTAATCTCAGTTAGTAGTCACTAACATATTTTGAGTATACTCCTACTGTTATGGCTTTGTCAAGAGGCTGCACTTCCCCTTTTGTTATATGGCGTAATACAACATCCAAGATAAAATGTACAATACAAGCAATACAACAGCATTAAGTGTCAAAACGCCGTTTTGCATAAATGCCACAGTGTCAAACTCTTTATGAAACAATTTTTTACAAATAAGAATACCGCATATCCACACAAGCAAAGCATTGATTCCAATCATCAATAACGCATAAATACAACTGTGAAAGAATAGAATTTTGAGTATGCTTGTACCAAAAAGCCACTCCACACAAAGCAGCACAAAAAAGACCCACTTTTTCATAAAAAATACCCTCCCCACGGTTCCAGTGCAATATAGACAATAACCGCCAATGCGCTTACAATTCCAAAGCTTACTACTATGCCGGTCTGCATGTGTGCTTTAACCTCAGAGGCTTCAATCTGTTTTATACGGCAATATATCCATGTTAACAGGGCGCAAATACCACAAAATGCTATAGCTATACTCCACTCTAATATATGACTGCCTTCATATGCATCAATTTCCAGTGAAAAAATAGAACCTATTGTTCCGCTGCAATACGCTAACTCCAGAACAAGCAGAATCCAAAATGTGAACCTTTTCATAGTTTTCCTCTCCGAATTTGCCTTTTTATTGGATTTATAGTATCATTTTCCCAAATACAGGTCAAATTTTAACGGAGGAAAATTACATTTGAATAATATAGAAATCTCCATTTTAAATTATGAAAATCAGCTTCTTGCAAGCAGGAAACAATTGAATGATTTGATTTATGAATATAATAGTCAAAAGATTGACAGTTCTCTGTTAAATTATAAAATCGGCTATCTGCAAAACGAAATTGATTATATGAATAATCAGTTGAATATTCTGAAAGCAGAACTGAACAAGCAGCCTCAAACATCATTTATGCCGCTGCAGAACGCTGAACAGCATCAGAACACTGAACAATCACAGGCACCCTTCACACAGCCACAGGTGGCAAAACAGCCTAATACTGCGCCTGCTAAGCCCATAGATTTGGAAAACATGATTGGAAAGTCATGGATGGGAATATTTGCTTCGGTTTTAATTTTTGTCAGTTTTATTCTATTTGCCACATTATTAGCGCCCTTTATAACAGACACTATTAAAATGGTTGCAATGTATATTGTAAGCGTTTCCTTTACATTATTCGGTTTGATTAAGTTAAAGAAGCATCATAACAAACTGTATCTGGCAATCAGCAGCTGTGGTGTCGGTGCGGTTTATATTTCATTGCTTTTAACAAATCTGTATTTTAAGGCAATGGGGGATGTTGCGCTTTATGTATTTATTCTGGTATGGGCAATATTTGTCTGCTATTTATCAAGATGGCAGGACCGGGTATTCCAGATCATAGGTCAGTGCGGTATTAGCATTGCACTGCTGTTTGGCGTAATCTTATGTGTGGAAACCGACGACGCTGCCAAATTCCTTTTATTAAGCCTGTTCTTTGTGGTGACTGCCGCTATCTTCTATGGGAGTAACTATAACAGGGAATTCCATAAAAATATAATCAACAATGTTTTCAATGTTGTTAATGTGTTCTTATTGTGGGTAGGATATTCCCTATTTGATACACCCATGCTGTTTTCGCCGGAAAAATTATCCGATGAATGGATTGCATCTCTGCCTGAAATAGAACGGACTTCATATCTGCTTAAAATAGTCGGTATGGTGGTTCTACTCTTCTTAGTATTACAATTCATTCTTTTCCTTTTTTCAAAATTAAAGGAGAAAAATACAGGCTTTGGCTTGCTTATGATTAGCAATAGCATACTGATGATGCTTTTTATCTATATCATGACATATGAGGCTGGAAATAGCACCAGAGGACTTAACATCAGAGGAATCCTTTTTTTAGTAATCGGCTTTTTCCTAGTGGCCGTGATAGAGAAAAAATTTGCTGACAGGAAGGATAACGGAAGAATACTGATGCAGTTTTTTGCCCTGCCCTTATTCATCCTTTCTGTGTATATGATTACCTTCTTCCAGGACCATATCGGATTGTCATTTATTATGATTCTGTTTTTACTGCTGGGATATTATACGGATGATAATATTTATAAATCTGAAAGCCTGATCATGGCAGCCATATATTGCTTCATCGACATGAAATATCCCATTGAGCATTTTTGCCTGGGGCTGTTGTTCTTTGCTATTCTTGCTGTTCTTATGTATATCAAAAAGAAACAGTATCATATTACATTTAAACTGTTTTCTTATTTCATAGGACTTCTGTTTATTTGTGCAGGATTAACAAATGTATTTGATGACATGAATGTGCATTATGATATTTCCGAAACAATCATTTTCACTGTTATCGCATTGCTGAATGTGCTTGCAATGAAAACCAGATTTGTAAAAGATTTTCAAACACTACAGACCGAGAAAGCCTGCATAAATGCGACACGAATCACAAATGCACTGCTTATGGCGTACAGTTTATTTGCCATTACAGGTACATGCAATGAGGTATGCCAATGCATTCTTATTTTACTGGCAGTCCTCATTTTTATGGTAAATACAAGAAATCTTCTGGCACAAAACAAAGGACTGCTGCCGGGAATCTATATAGGCATTAAGCTCACAGTTTTGATTGTTACAATATTAAGTTCCTTTGATGCCGCTAATTATATCATAAGCATTTCCGCATTTTTGTTTGCGATTGTAAGCATTGTAATCGGCTTTAGATTTTACTTTAAGTCACTTAGAATATACGGACTAATCCTTTCACTGCTTAGCGTGGCAAAATTGATTTTGGTTGACATAAGCTATGACAATACCTTAGGACACGCTCTGAGCTTTTTTATCTGTGGTATTTTGTGTTTTGTAATCAGTATGATCTATCACATGATTGACAGAAAAGTTCAGGATAATTCAGCCGTTAAAGACGCTTCCGGTCTGTCTGAAAAACAGGGTTAAATTTCCCCATTAATCAATCACAATAA
The DNA here is from genome assembly GCA_964653815.1 of uncultured Lachnospiraceae bacterium. Classification (GTDB taxonomy): domain Bacteria; phylum Bacillota; class Clostridia; order Lachnospirales; family Lachnospiraceae; genus UBA2882. The sequence continues at coordinate 2,850 of CAZZHJ010000077.1, read as the reverse complement.
TATAATAAGAATGATTAGGAAGCTGGCGGTCTAAGACATCTTTTAAAGCGCGGTTCAGATATAAGGAATCTAATCGGGGGCAATTTCCCAGGGGAGTAAAATCTTCTAAAGGGGCATAGGACGCTTCAAGGCAACGAAGCTTCTTTAATTCTGTAAGAGGCGTCAGGTCCGTTACTCCGGATGAAGCAATAGAAATATAATCCAAAGAGGGAAACCGCCCAACGCCATCCAGGGAAGTCAGATTCCCGCATCCGGTCAGGTCGAGAGATTCCAATCGGGTCAGCCGGTCGATTTCATCCAGTGAAGATATGGAAGATTCATTCATCGTCAGCGCTTCCAGATTCGTCAGCTCATTAATAAAAACAATGGTCTGGGCATTTCCGTGACTAATGCGGAAGTTTATAAGGTAATCCAGCGTAGCTGCCACACTGTAATCCGTCACCCTCGTATAACAACAGTCAAGATAACGCAGTTTGCTGCCCTCCAGTACATGAAGGTCCGATACAGAAGTATTCATAAGGTTTAAATGTTCCAAATCGGGATACTGTGCAAGGATGGAAATATCCGTCAGAGGATTATCCGCCACATCCAACAGTTTAAGACCTTCAAGGGCAGGCAAAGAGGATAAGCTGTCCAGGGAACATTTTTTCAGACAAAGCTTTTCTAAAGGCATATCTTTCAGGACGGACAAATCGGAAACGCAATGCACATCCAGAGCAAGCTCCCTAAGTCCGGTAAAATAACGCAAATCATCCAGAGGGAAAGGCTCTCTGGGGGTATCTTCCGCAGAATACACAAACCATTCCTCGCCATAATAAGTCTCATAACTGTTCCAATCTGCAAAATAACGGTCGCCGGATAAAAGCAGAGAGGAAATCTGTGACAATTCTTCCTGTGTAATGGGTTCGTTATCCGATTTTCCAAGGGCCTGTCTGGCAGCATCTTCGATTACCGGATTCTGAAAAGTAACCGATTGCTCCATACGCCATGCTGATAATTGATGCTTTACCAAGGTTCCCCCGCTTAAGAACAAAGCCGTAGCAGCAATGGAAGCTGTAAGAAGACACAAGGGCACAAAACGCATATGGAAACGGCAGACGGAAGCAATATCGCGGCGCAACCGGCGGATACTTGAATACCGCTTGGAAGGGTCAAATGCAATACATTTACGGATAATACGCCGCACCGAAAAAGGAAGAAAAGCATAATCGCTTTTATCCCGTGAATAAGAACCTGTGGAAAGGTAAATAAGGAGTACCCCCAGACTGTAAATATCGCTTTGAACGCCGGTCTGGCTAAAGCCAAACTGTTCCGGGGGCGCCATGCTCCGCGTACCGACCATTATGGTATCATGATCCGAGCCGGAATTTTGAATACGGACCGTTTCCATATCCGACATGACAATTTCTCTCTCCGGAGTAAGGATAAAATTCTGGGGTTTGATATCACGATGAATAATAGGCGGATTTTGGGCGTGAAGGTTTGCAATAAGGGAGGCAACAAGATCTAATATGGAGAGCGCCTCCCGAACCGGAAGGGTTTCCCGATGTTCTACATACTCTTCCAGCGTCTCGCCTTCTATGTACTCACGAACCAGCAAAAAAGCATTATCCCCTTCCGCACAACAATAGTAAGCGGGAAGAAAATCAAATTCGGAAGAACGCAGAAAAGACGCTTCAACCTTAAGAAGTCCGGCTTTATCGCCGGAAGCATATTTTAAAAGGGCTCTTTGCCCGGAACTTTTTTCCCTGACTATATAGACCTGTTTATCCGGTGCATATTTCAGACAGGATTCAAGAGAATAAGAATCAGATAATGGAGAAGGAATCACCATCTCTGTCTCAGATAACATCATTTGCAATCTCCTAACAAAACGATATAATAAAAGTGTTATATTAATTAATTTTATCATAGGACTGTCTGTTTGAAAAGTCTGCAAGCCGCATACCGACCTAAAACGAATATTTATTATAATATTATTAATTCTGCGGTCAACGGGAAAATGATTATGTCCGCATGAATAATAAGCCAATATCAGAGGGGATTTTGCTCCAGACTGGGGGAGTTATGAAGAATAAGAAATTTGGCCAAACAAATAATACAACTTCGGAACTATTTCACATGATACAGGAAAAACCGGATCAGTTTGCCTCCGATTACATCGGAAATAAGGAAATTTACGGAGTTCCCGTTACCCTGCAACAATATTTACAGGAATTACTGCAAGAGCATGAAATGAGTATTCCTGATTTGATTGTGAAAACTATTTTAAGCAAATCTTTTGTGTATCAGGTTTTTTCCGGGAAACGGAATCCCGGCAGGGACATTTTACTGAGAATGGCGTTTGCCATGCATTTATCTATAGAAGAAACCCAGCGCCTATTTATCATTGCGGGAAAAGGTGCCCTCTATCCCAAGGTACACCGGGACGCCATTATCATGTTCTGCCTGGAGAAAGGCATGTCTTTGGATGAGGCTAATGAGTTTTTAGAAAATTCTTCCGAAAGGGGCATATTATAACGGCGTCAAAGTCCGCAAACTGCATACCAATTAAAGAACCGTATGTGGCATAATCATTATGATACTGTGAACAAAAATTGTAAAACCACAAAACGGAGGAATTTTGTATGAAAAAATCTATACGGCGCCTGTTAAGCGTGATACTGGCGTTAGTTTTGACTGTAGGACTATTTCCGGGCGTAACGGCTGTCCATGCCTCTGCAGTCAGCGCCAACGAAATAGAAATACCGGCGGACACAGGGGATACGGAGAACCTGGAGAAATCGGCGGACACAGAAACAGGGGTTCCGGACGCAGAAGTTTCAGACACAGAGGACATAAATACAGAGC
>CAZZHJ010000076.1:0-9704 GCA_964653815.1 uncultured Lachnospiraceae bacterium | reverse complement strand
GCGGATTATGGCTTGCCGTAATATTGATACCTGCAATACACCCCAGCTTACGGACTGCATAGGATAATTCAGGAGTAGGACGCAGGGATTCAAAAACATACGCCTTAATTCCGTTGGCTGCCAGGCAAAGGGCTGCTTCATCTGCAAATTCAGGGCTCATTCTTCTGGAATCAAAAGCGATTGCCACACCCTTATTTGCTCCTTCCTGCTTTAAAATGTAATTGGCAAGTCCCTGTGTAGCCTTACGGACCGTATAAATATTCATACGGTTTGTCCCAGCTCCGATTACACCTCGAAGACCTGCTGTACCGAATTCCAACTCGCGATAAAAACGATCTTCAATTTCTTTTTCATTTCCCTCAAGATTTTTTAATTCTGCTTTTGTCGCTTCATCAAAATAGGGATTTGATAACCAGCTTTCATACATTTCTTTGTAACTCATGATTGTCCTCCTTTTAAATGAAATCTCTTAAATAGAGTATATTTATTTAATCTGCGGTTTTCCGCATATTTAACAAAGTTCAGGACCTCGTCTCAGTGAAATATCCTGCCTTAGCAGGGCTATTGTGCAACTAGTTCTGAGAAAGAATAGGTCACATCCTTCCTGATATCATCAATCTGTAATGTGTAGCTTCTAGTCAAATAGCCGTCTCTTCTTAAAGATATTACATAAGTACCCGTCTTTTTAGGAAAGCTAACAGGCACAATACCTACATAACTGCCATCCAGATAAAGTTCTGCATCCTTTGGCGCATCAATATACACACGGTAGTCGGAAGCAGCCGTAGTGTTGGAAACAGAATTAGAGCTTACCGTCTTCTCATCCTTCTCTTCATCTTCTTCCCCGGTGGACTCCTCCAGCTTTACATTCAGGTTCGCCATGGGTTCACTTACTTTAATATACTGTGCAAATGTGCTGTATCCTTCCGCTTTCACTTTTAACTGGTGAATTCCGTAGTCCAGTTCCACTTCTCCGCTGTAGTCCGTCAACTCGCCGTCAATATACAGCTCCGCTTCTGCCGGCGTAATAGTAAAGATAATCTTACCGGATTTCTTTATCCGCTCCGTCTGCAGTTCGGATACATCGACCTGGGTTTCGGCATCTCTGGAAACAGATATTTCTTTGCTTCCTGCCACGCCTTTATTGCTGATATACAGGGTATAATCTCCTTCGGGAACAACCAGCAGCATTTCCTCTTCCACACGGGTAATGACAGTTTGTCCTATTTCTACCCAGCCGCCCACAAAGGACTCATGGCCGGAAAGACGTACATAACCATGCCCGTGCTCTACAGTAATGCCATATACCTGATGATCCCTCGCTACAACCTTTAAGCTGTCAGCGGGACTAATTTCTTCCATCTGAATCTGTTTTCCCCCGGATAAAACCAGCACATTTTTATGGAGGCTGTATTGATCCCCTCCAAAGCTCATGGTATATGCCGCTTTGTTGATTTCAAACGCGGAAACATTGGACGTATCTATATCATCCAGAAGCTGGACAGATCTGGCAAGTTTATTTTCTTTTATGAAAGTTACCCTGACCATATCCCCTTCTGCAAGCTGCCCTGCCACAATTTCATCTCCAAAACGGTTTTTCATTCCCGTTACTCCGTCATATGTCAGGGAGTAAGTCCTTCCCAGAGTGAGATTGTACATCTTAATCTGCTTTTTCTCCTGGTCCACAGACATAATAATCCCTTCATCCATAGAATCTGCCAGGGTTTCCTTATATGTACTTTGTATCATGACTACCTCTGTTTCCGGCTCTTCCGGCTGCTTTTTCCCACAGCCTGCGAGAAGACATCCCGCAAGCAAAAGAAACAGAATAATTTTACCTGCATATTTTTTCATTTTGTACCTCATATTCCGTTAAATAAAAGTATAACACGATTTTTCTAATTGCTAAAGCAATTCCTTTGAAAGCTTCTTTAAAAATTCCATTCTGGCATGCTCTATCTGCAGCAATGCATCTAATTTCTCCAGCTGTCTTCTTGGCGGAAGCGACTTCCTTTTATTCAGATAAGCGTTTGCTATCTTCCAGAATCTTTCAGGATACAACAGTCTTGCGTACAGATATCTTTTTTCATTCCTGCTCAATTCTTTGTTTTTGATATATTCTTCTAAAATAGAATATCCCAGACCGTAGGACCAGTTATTTTTCTCCAAAATTTTTCTTAAGAACAAATACAGGTCACGTATTTGTATATCCATACAACACTTTTCAAAATGGGTAGCCGCAACTCCTCTTGGAGCAGTCAGTAGAATGTTGTGCTGATTACATTCACCATGACAGTACATTCCTCTTTCTTCAACTAACTCTGAAAGTCGCTTCAGGCATTCATCATCTATATATGACGCCGCTTCCCTTGCAATATCCTCAAAATAGCCAAATTCTTTCAAAAATGCCAGTTCAAATTCACCCTTTTTTGATTGTTTGCGAATAAAAGAACGCACTCTGTTAAGTTCAACCTCTCTTTTGGAGAAATCCCGAATAACCAGTTGTTCTTTTTCCGGGGTTTCATCCTCCGTGGCCTGTACCTTTAATTTATCACCAAATTCCATAATATGATGAAGCCTTGCAATCTCTCCCACAATATAACGGCATTCCTTTTCATCAATTACATTGCATTCTCTTCCTTCCATATATTTCTTTACCGTATAATTTTTACCGTCTACATCGGTTACATACAGTGAACCTTCCTGATTGGGAATCAGGTTATCTATATGATGAAACCCTGCCTCTTCCATGCAGTCACAGACTTTTTTGCATAAAAGAAGACGCTCCGGCCTTCCGGAGTACTCTGACAAGCTGATTGTCCCCTTATCCGTTTCTGCAATAATAATACCTCGTCCTTTTCTGGTACTGGCAACATTGAAGTCATATTGTTCAAGCACAGCCACTGCTCTATCGTTCACGTCTTTCATCCCCCTTAATAGGTCATACCTATCTTATGAAAATGAATTGCAAGATATGCCAATAGCCGGCCCTCTGATTTTATTTTTTGATTGTCACTTCTTCCTTATATTTTAAATAATATGAATGCAATATTTCTTTTTGATTATTCCGAGGATCATCCAGTACCTCTTCCAAAAGTCTGGTAAGCATCTCCCCTATCTCCCTGCCGGGTTGCATCCCCCAGGAAATCAAATCCGCCCCCTTAACGGCCAGAGTGCCCAGACTGACACACTCCTTATCCTCTGATATCTCCCGGTACAGTTCCCTTATCCGGCAAAGCTTTTGCTGCTTTTCCTCCTTTAAATAGTCGCTTTGGGCATCCAAATCAGCCTGTTTTACCTTTAAAAGCATTTCAAAAATGTCCTCACCTATGCGGTTGACAGCCCTTCTGACATATTTTTTCTCCGGTTCTATATCATAGTCGTGATTTTTTACCAGTCTGCTTACAATGTGTATGGTTTCATTGTCAAATTTCAGTCTTTTTAAAATTTGCACACACATTTCTTCAGATTCCAGACTATGTCCGTGAAAATGGTCGATTCCTTCCTCATCAGTGGTTTTACACCGGGATTTCCCGAAATCATGAAATAACATGGCAAGCCGCAGATTTTTATCTGCCTCTGATGCCGTCACCGTCCGAATTGTATGCTCTCCCACACTATACATATGATGGGGATTATTTTGCTCCGTCTCCATAATGGCATCAAATTCCGGCATAAATACCTTTGTTATCCCCATTTCATATAAATCCCTGATTTTTTCCGGATATGGGGATTGTATCAGTTTAACCATTTCCACCTGTATTCTTTCGGCACTGATATGACGGAGATTTTCCGCCAACATCCTAATGGCTTTTTTTGTATTTTCCTCTATTTCATAGCCAAGTTGGGCGGAAAACCGCACTGCGCGCATGATACGCAAGGCATCTTCTTCAAAACGCTCTTTGGGATTCCCTACTGCCCGGATAATTTTATTCTCTAAATCTTCCATTCCGCAAAATGCATCTACAATACCGCTTCGGTCATTATATGCCATAGCATTGATTGTAAAATCCCTGCGCCGCAGGTCTTCCAGCAAGTCCGCCGTAAACGTTACTTCTTTGGGATGTCTGGAATCCTCATATTCCCCGTCAATCCGGTAAGTGGTCACTTCATAGCCCCTATGATGCATCATAACCGTCACCGTTCCATGGGCAATTCCCGTATCTATGGTTTTGCGAAACAATGCCTTTATCTCTTCCGGCTTTGCGGAGGTAGTAATATCCCAGTCATCGGGCTCGCGCAATAGCAGACTGTCCCTGACACATCCGCCTACTGCATAGGCTTCGAATCCTGCTTCCTCTATAATTTTAATAATATTTTCCACGTCTTGGGGAAGAATAATTTTTATTGAATTTTTCATAAAGCTTCTTTCTGTCCGGATTTATTTTTATTGCATTACGCACTCTATTAAATTTTACACATTGTTTTCTTTATTAGCAAGCTTTATATGGCAAACAAAGACAGGAAAAACTTGCCCCTATTACTAAAAATTAACTATTCAGACAAGGAAATTGTGCTATAATCCTTATAAGATTTAAATTTTTTGAAAATGCACACAATGCGAGGTAATTGTTATGAAAAAAAGAAATTTATTATTGCTCCTTTTTATCTTCATACTTCTTTTGTCTGCCTGTGGAAAACAGCCTGCAGAATCTTTGCCGGAAGAGCCGGATCAGGCACAGGAGGAAATACCCGAAGAAGCAGCTTCTTCCGATGCACCTTCTGAGACCCCTTCCGAAGCAACTTCAGCAGAAGTATACACTTCTGTTTCCCAAAGCATCAATGCGCTGGGATTTGATTTGTTTGCTGCAATGTCCGGCGAAGAAAATGTCTGCATTTCTCCCTACAGCATCCAAACAGCTCTGGGAATGGCTGCTAACGGTGCAACGGGTACTACTTTGGATGAAATGCTCGGGACTATGCACGTAACCGATATCGATACATTTAATACGGATATAGACGCTTCCAGAAAAAAACTGGAAGAAGATGCCATGGATATAAGAATTGCCAATTCCGCATGGCAGGACGAAAATATGCAGTTTAGCGACAGCATCGATTCCACCTATATCCCTCTGTTGGAAAATATCTACGGTGCTGAAAGCTTTAAATGCAGCCTTACAGACGATGCTACTATAGAAGCCATGAATAACTGGATCGCAGAAGCTACCAACGGCAAAATTGACAATATGATTTCTGAACTTCCGCAAAACGCCAGCCTTATTCTGTTTAATGCCGTTTACTTTAATGCACAGTGGGAAGTTCCCTTTCCTAAAGAAGGCACTTTTGACGAAGAATTTCACGGCACTGACGGAACACAGATGGTTCCTTTTATGCATTTAAGCGACGGCTATTTTAAATATTACCAATATAAAGGCATCACCGCTTTACGCATGTACTATAGGGACAGCGATATGGCAATGGATATCCTGATTCCTTCCGAAGAAGGCCAGAGTGTCACTGAGCTTTTTAACGCCCTTTCCCTTGAGGAAAAACAAGAGTTGTACCAGGGTCTTTCGGATGCAGAAGAGATTATGATTGCCACATTGAGAATGCCCCGGTTTGAGTTTTCTTCCGAAAGCATCCAATTAAATGATTATCTGATTTCTCTTGGCATGGTGGAAGCTTTTTCCGGAAATGCCCAATTTGATGTTATCAGTGACGAGGTCTATATCAGCGATGTTGTACACAAAACATATATCCGCGTGGATGAAGACGGAACAGAAGCTGCTGCCGCTACTTCTGTTATGATGAACAGGATGGCTTTGATCGAAGATGCCGTTTCCTTCGAAGTGGATGTTCCTTTTATGTACTATATTAGCGATACCAGCGACGGAACAATACTGTTTATCGGCAGTATGAATCATATAGACTAAAAGAGAAGGATATAGAAAATATGATAATTAACAGAGGTCGGATAATCAAAAAGTGTGTAAAAGAGGCTTTATCTGATTTGGGCTTTCATTACAGCAGTTATCAAGAAAATTGCTATATTTTTGAACGAAACATGAAGGAGCTTACATGGTATATTTATATCTATGTATATCGTTTTGACCCGTGGCAAATTACTTTTCAGCTTGAAACCGATATACCGGGAACGGGACAGATTCATGCACATCAGATAGAAGGTGTAAAAGGGAATGGAGATATTTTAGGATATTGGAAATACCATGATAAAGAAAGCATGGTAAAAGTATTACAAGAAATGACCCAAATTTTACAAACTCAGGGAATAGAAGCTTTAGAAAAAATAAGTGTTTCTGTTCCGCAAGAAATAGATGTATTTGATAATGAACTTCACCATGAATTATATTATCGTCATAAAGAACTTGCAGAGGCATTTGTAGAAAAGACAGGAATGCTCTCAACAGGATATGATGAAGAAAACTTAAAAAGATGGTTTGATTATATAGCTATCAGAATCGAAGAAATGAAGAATGGTACAGTAGATGCTGCGGCAAAAAAAGAATTCTTGGAGATTGCAGCCTTTTTGGGCGAACAAATCGTAAAGTATAAGGGCGGGACGTGGCATCTTTATAAAAATAAAAAAGTTGAAGTAGCAGAGATTTTATATAAAAAAAAGATTAGTGCAACTGAAGAAATTGAAATAAGCCTTAATATTATACGAGCAATGGTCAGAGGATATTATGGAAATAACCGGCAGTGGCTGGAAGAATCATTCTATGAAGTCATTAGCGAATGGAAGATATATTATTAAGAAAGGAAATTTTTTATGAAATACCGCATTGAATCTTACATAGCATACATGGACCGGCTTTTAGAAAATAATGACAGCGGTCTTACCTATGAGGAATTATCCCTGCAGCATGAAAAACAGCTGGCTTACTTTATGCATGAACGGCTGGTGCATTTATTGGTTACCCTTACCTTTGCCATTCTGGCATTCGGAACCTTTTTTATAACCTGCTTTTCATTTTCCTTCGGGCTGCTGCTTCTGTTTGCAACTTTTCTGGTACTGCTGATTCCTTATATCATGCACTACTATCTTTTGGAAAATTCATTCCAGTATATTTATAAGCAATACGACGCCCTGCAGGCAAAGATTCATCCGGGAGCTTTCTTATTAAAAGAACCGGATAAAGGCAAAAAGTGATAATACATACTATTGACAATATATGGAAAAATGATAGAATATGAAAACAGGAATGATTACTAATATATAAAAGGAGAAAGATTATGGCAAATTTAAAAGGAACGAAAACCGAAGCTAATTTACAGGCTGCATTTGCAGGAGAATCACAGGCAAGAAATAAGTATACATACTTTGCAAGCAAGGCTAAAAAAGATGGTTATGTCCAGATTGCAAACATTTTTGAAGAGACTGCCAATAACGAAAAAGAACATGCAAAAATGTGGTATAAGCTTTTAAACGACGGCATCGGTTCTACTGTAGAAAATTTGTTAGAAGCTGCTAACGGAGAGAATCATGAGTGGACGGATATGTATGTCTCTTTTGCAAAAGATGCAAGAGAAGAAGGTTTTGATGATATTGCCGCTTTGTTCGAGGGCGTTGCCGCTATCGAAAAAGAGCATGAAGAAAGATATCGTAAGCTGCTTACCAACATTCAGGGAGATTTGGTATTTTCCAAAGACGGCGATGTTATCTGGCAGTGCTCTAACTGCGGACATATCTGCGTAGGCAAAAAAGCCCCGGAAGTATGCCCTATTTGTGCACATCCTCAGTCTTATTTTCAGGTAAAGGCTGAAAATTACTAAAATGTCACAGCATTATTTAATTGTAGATGAAATGAAAATTCCATATGAAATCATCCGGAGCAAGCGCAAGACCTATGGCATCAGCGTGGCTCCGGGAGGAAAGGTGACCGTTCGCATCCCTTTACGGGGCAGCGAGCGGTTTGCTGTGTCCATGGTTGAGTCAAAAAAGAATTGGATTGCTGCCAGTGTAATGAAGATGCAGACCATTGAACCAACGCCCCTGCAAAAAGAAAAATCCCCTTCCCAAAAGCGTCTGGAAGCTATTTACAGGGAAGCTGCCAGGGAATACTTTCCGAAAAGGGTTTCTTATTTTGCATATGTGTTGAATGTCAGCTATGGAAAAATAACCATCCGCGACCAGAAAACACGCTGGGGAAGCTGTAGCAGTAAAGGAAATCTCTCTTTTAACTGGCGGCTTATTCTGGCTCCTCCTAATGTATTGGATTATGTGGTCGTCCATGAGCTCTGTCACCGAAAGGAAATGAATCATTCCCCCCGATTCTGGGCATTGGTGGAATCGGCCATGCCAGACTACAAGGAACACCGGAAATGGCTGAAGGAAAACGGAGGCAAACTGACTCTGTCCTCATCTTCCTAATTTTCTGCGGGAATGCAGTTCTTATCCCCGATTCCGTTAATATCTTTATAAATTCCGATTCCCAGGTCGATCATAAGCGCCAGATAAAGAATCGCATATACAGACAAAGGAATCACTGTGCTCTGCGCCAGATACAAAGTATATCCTGCAAAAGAACAAGTTATGGCAATCAGCGGCACATAAAATTTCTTCGGATTGTAAAAAGCAACGACAACTGCCAGCACATCTGCCAGAATGCCATATCTTTCATGCATGTGGGGCAGGAAATATACCACCGCCATCACAAAAAACATGCCCATTCTGATTATCAAATCTTTGGTAAAAACAAAATTCTTTCTTGCAATGTAATACATCAAAAGCATCAGCACCGCAAGAGTAAAATAAATACCTGCATCGGCATATTCCCTAAGAAAGCTGTCCGTTCCTATAATCTGGTAAATATTAGGGAATTTATGGGACAATGCATAAATATCCATCTCCCCGTTTGCCTGGAAAATATAAACCGTCAAAAGATCCCAGAGATTTTTCCCGGCTATCCAGGAAGGAATTACGCCAATAAAATACATAATCGGGACCCAGAGAAAATGCTGGATTTTCATTTTTTTCTTAACCCAGAGCAATACATATAAGGGCAGGATAAAAAAGGTCTGCAGCTTAAAGGCAAAAGCAATCCCGTAAAAGATCAGAGACGCCCTGGGCTTATCTTTCAACATATATAAGAGGGAAAGCATAACAAAGCTGGTAAAGATGATATCGCATTGTGCCCACATAGAACCGTTTGCCACTATTGTAGGCACAAACAGCATAACCGCATAAGTCATAATCGCTTTCTGTCTGCTTTTTGTTCCTTCAAAAACAATGAAAGCAACCGCAATCGCCGCTACAAAATCAAAAAATATGGAGACCATCTTCATCAGGTAGAGGGTATTGAAAAAAGGACAAATACTGATAAAGGATAATATCAGTAAATAAGGGGTGGTATAATCCACATATTCAAATTCTGCCGACAGTCCCTTAAATCCGCCGCCTGCTTCTCTCAATGTTGCAACCCACGGTTCAAAAAACACCTTATAATCCCCGGCAACCACATTCCTTAAGGCAAAACGGATAGCGCATCCGAATACCGTGGCAAAAACCAAAAGCAGAATGTCCAGAAATCCAATGGTAAATCTGCCGATTTTCCATTCCTTATTAACAAGTCCCCGTAAAAAATTGTCTACCATATTTTTTCTCTATACTTTCTTTATTAATCCTTATCCCTAAAGCCGGTCCGTCCAATCCTGAAACCGGCTTCTTTTAAACGGTTCTTATTTTACAAGACGGACTGTTTCCCTTGCAATGGCAAGTTCTTCATCCGTAGGAACCACCATAA
>CAZZHJ010000075.1:4426-9768 GCA_964653815.1 uncultured Lachnospiraceae bacterium | reverse complement strand
GGCTTTGGACAGACTCCATCAAATGTCGCCACTGTGAAATATTATATTATACGCACCCTGGTGTGTCAACTTATTTTTTTGAGCAATTTGCACAAAATTCAAAGGAAACCAGCGTCAGTCCTCTTGCAGGAGCCGTAGGTCCTGCTGCCTGTCTATCTTTCGCTTCCAGGATTTCCTTTACCTGCTCCGGTTGAAGCTTACCCTTCCCTACTTCCAGAAGGGTTCCTGCAATAATTCTTACCATATTAAAGAGGAATCCGTTGCCGCTTACTCTGATTGTCAAATAGTCTCCCTCTTTTTTCACTTCTGCGCTATAAAGGGTACGGACTGTAGTCAGCACCTGGGCTTTTGCCACACAAAAGCTTTTAAAATCATGCTCTCCCACCAGATATCCGGCCGCTTCCTGCATTTTTTCCACATCCAAAGGAACATAGACAAAGTGTGCATACTGTCTGCCGATGGGATTTTCATATTTTCCCATATAAATCCGGTACTCATAAGTCTTTTTCGTATCGCAATGCCTGGGATGGAAGTCCGGTTCCACCTCTACAGACTTCTGCACCCTGATATCCTCCGGCAGTCTGGCATTTAAAGCCGGGGCAATTTTCTCAGGCAAAATCCTGTTTCCCGTATCAAACACAGCTATATTACATAAGGCATGAACGCCAGCGTCGGTTCTGCTGGCTCCGATTACCGAAATATCTTCTCCCAAAAGTTCCTTTAAGGCTCTGTTCAATTCTCCTTCAATGGTAATTCCATTAGGCTGCACCTGCCAACCGTTATAAGCGGTGCCGTCATAAGCAACCGTCAGCATTATCCGCTTCATGGCCTACCTCCCGTTTGTCTCAATAAATATCAACGGCACATCCTTTTCTATCCCAGGGGAATCAGGTTAAGGGGGAAAAGTTTTCCCATCACTGCCGCAGCTGCCAGATAAACGATTAAAACAACAAAACCGCAAAAATCCAGTTTATGATATTTCAAAGGCTTCATTTTAGTTCTGCCCTCTCCTCCCTGGTAGCACCTTGCCTCCATCGCCATGGCAAGGTCGTTAGCCCGCCTGAAAGCAGAGATAAACAAAGGAACAAGCAGGGGAACAAGCGCCTTTACCTTCTTTATAAGATTGCCGCTGTCAAACTCTGCCCCCCTTGCCATCTGCGCCTTCATAATCTTATCGGTTTCTTCCAATAAAATAGGAATAAACCTGAGGGCAATGGACATCATCATGGAAATCTCATGTACGGGCACTTTAATTTTCTTTAAAGGTCCCAAAAGACTTTCCAGTCCGTCCGTCAGCTGGTTGGGCGTTGTGGTAAGCGTCATTAAGGAAGACCCTACAATCAGGAAAATCAGACGGATACCCAGATAAAATGCATTGGCAATCCCCTCCCAGGTCAGCTTGAATTTCCAGAAGGAAACAATAGGCTCGCCGGGAGTTAAAAACATATTGAACACTGCCGTAATAATCAGCAATATCACAATAGTCTTAATACCTCTTAAAATGTAAGAAAGAGGCACCTTGGATATCTTTACCATTGCTCCTAAAAAGAGCAGGGCAATGAGATAAATAGTTAAATTTTTATACAAAAAAAGCGTTACAATATACACAAGAGTCCCAATCAGCTTGACCCTTGAATCCATCCTGTGTATAGGGGAATCCGCCTGATAATATTGTCCTAAAGTAATATCCCGGAGCATATCTGCTATCCTTTCTATCCCTGCAGCTTTCCGTTGCAGGAAATCTGGTCATTAACGTATCTGACTACCGCTTTCCATACAGCTTCAACAGTTCCGCTTTCGCTTCCTCTATGGTCGTCGCCGTATCATCCACAGGAAATCCCTTCCCTGCACACCTGCTCATAATCTCTGTAACCGTAGGCACGGCCAACCCGATTTTTTCCAGTTCCTCCCTATGGGAAAATACCTCTTTTGGCGTATCGTCCAGAAAAACCTCCCCATGGTTCATAACAATAATCCGCTCCACATAATCGGCAACATCATCCATGCTGTGGGAAACCAGTATAATCGTAATTCCCATTTCCTCATGAAGCTTTTTGATAAGATTCAAAATCTCTTCCCTTCCCTTGGGGTCCAGTCCCGCAGTTGGCTCATCCAGAATCAGCACCTTAGGCTTCATGGCGATAACGCCTGCAATGGCTACCCGCCTTTTCTGCCCTCCCGACAGGTCAAAAGGCGACTGATAAAAATATTCGTCCTCAAGTCCCACCATTTTCAAAGCTTCATAGGCCCTCAGTTCCACTTCTTTTCTGGAAAGTCCCAGATTCTTGGGACCGAAACATACATCCGAGAAAACATCCGTCTCAAAAAGCTGATGCTCGGGATACTGGAATACCAGCCCCACATCGCTTCTCAACTGCTTCTTGTCGTAATCCTCGTCGGCTATATCCTGCCCGTCAAAATAAACCTCTCCCCCTGTGGGCTTCATTAAGCCGTTTAAATGCTGCACCAGGGTGGACTTGCCGGAGCCGGTATGCCCAATCAATCCGATAAACTGCCCGTCGGGAATAACCAGATTTACATCCTTTAACGCCGCTACTTCCATATTGGTTCCGGCTTCATAAATACAGTTGACATGATTTAAGATAATAGGCACTGTAATTCCTCCATAAATTCATCAATTGTGAGAATCCCTTTTGAAAAGGGCATCCCCGCTTTTCTGCACTCCTCTGCAAGCAATGTGACCTGGGGCACCGTCAGCCTCAGTTCCTTCAGCTTATCCACCTGGGAAAAAATCTCCTTGGGGCTTCCCTGCATTTTGATACTTCCCTTGTCCATGACAAACACCTTGTCCGCCATAACTACTTCTTCCATATAATGAGTAATCAGGATAATCGTTATATTTTCCACCTCATTTAAGGCGCGCACGGCCCTGATAACCTCTTTCCGTCCCTGAGGGTCCAGCATAGCGGTAGGCTCGTCTAAAACAATACATTCCGGATGCATGGCAAGGACGCCTGCAATGGAAACGCGCTGCTTCTGTCCGCCGGAAAGCTTATTGGGCGAATGCTTGCGGTATGCATACATTCCTACCGCCTTCAGGCTTTCTTCCACCCGTTCCCAGATTTCCTTGGTGGGAATTCCCATATTCTCCGGTCCGAATCCTACATCCTCCTCCACAATCTGACCAATAATCTGATTGTCCGGATTCTGAAACACCATTCCTGCCGTTTTACGGATATCCCAGATATGGGATTCATCTCCCGTATCCATTCCCGCCACATAAATCGTTCCCTCTGTGGGTGAAAGGATAGCGTTCATATGCTTTGCCAAGGTGGACTTGCCGGAGCCGTTGTGACCCAGAATAGCGATAAAATCCCCTTTTTCCACATCCAGATCCACCTGGTCTACCGCACGGGTAATGCCTTCCACATTTCCTTCTTCATCCCGTCTTATATATTCAAATGTCAATTTTTCCGTTTTAATCATATTCATAGTTGTCAACCTTTATTGCAAAATTGGTTTACATTTAACCGCATCGCCTTTATTGTACAGGATAATGTATGGAATTACAAGAAAAAGCTAATAACAATATTGCCTTCGCTCTATGGAGAAATAGACAAATTTATGCTATGCTTACAAAAAGGAAAAACTATTATGATTACAGAAAGCAGAAATATGTGCCATGAATAAGAACAAAGAAACGAATTTTACCAAATACCGGATACTATACTATGCTGCCGCTATGCTTTTAGGCATCGGAGGACTTCTTTATTTTTCGGATTCCCAGGGGGAAAGCACAGACAACGATGCATCCGCATCTTCTATATCTGCAAACCTTCCCTTGGATTTTTCAGAAAATATATTCCGGCCCGCTCTTTCTGTCAATGAAATTCCTCTTACTTTTAACCGGGAGGAAACTTCTGATGATAACTCATATTTGCCGGAAGAGGACTCATATACTGATACAAAAGATGAGGAGGCGCTTGTCATGACAGCTTCAGACCGCTATACCTATCAGGAAGGCTTTTTCTATCAGTCTATTACTGATGATGTCAAAACGCGCATTAACGGTCTTTCTTATAAATCAGATTGTACCGTTCCTTATGAAGACCTTCGCTATGTATCTGTTTTATATGAGGATTTTAACGGAGAAACCCAGATTGGCGAGATTATCTGTAACAAAGCAATCGCCCAGGACTTAGTAGAGATTTTTTATGAGCTTTACCTCAACCATTATCAAATCGACAAAATCAGGCTAATCGATGAATATGATGCGGATGATGATTTATCCTGTGCCGCCAACAATACCTCTTGCTTTAATTTCCGCAAGGTATACGGCTCCAACAATCTGAGCAAGCACGCCTTAGGGCTTGCCATTGACATCAATCCTTTCCAGAATCCCTATGTTACCTATCCCGACGGCGTGGAACGCATATCCCCTCCCGGAAGCGAGCCTTATGCTGACAGGAATTCCGGTCTGCCCCATATCATTACCGAGGATGACCTGTGCTATCAGCTGTTTACCGCCCATGGCTTTACTTGGGGCGGCCATTGGCGTACCTTAAAGGACTACCAGCATTTCCAGAAGGAACTGTAGATATCATAATAATCCCGGCAAGACAAAAGGCTATGACAGGTTATTTCCCAACTCCTTCAATTCCTGAAACAGCTCTAAATCAGACTGCTGCACTTTGATATTCGTTGTCATGGCCTCCTGCCCCGGTTTTGTTACCGTAATTTCTATAACGGTGCCTTCTTCCAGTCCTTTGGAAAAGACCGCTTTTATAAATGCCACAAATTTGGGATGATTCCTTTCAAAAACATTTTTTGCATTCATGATTTTCATAAGCGATGCCGGATTTAACATAAACTTTCTTCCTTTCGTATACTATTTAAACAGCATTCCAATGGCAATTCATATAATTTGCAGCTTCTTCGGGAGAAAGAGCTAATTTCAGAATAATCCTTGACTCTGTTTCTTCCCTGGACTCTCCAAGCTCTTTACATGTTTCTATTAGTGCCTTTATTCCTACGCTTTTCCCTTTTTCAATTCCAATCTCCTCCTGCTCCATCATCAATTCCTCAAAAGCCTTGCACATAGGTTTTTCCTCCTCTTCGATTTTACTTATTAACGGTTCTAAATTCAAATTAGCTGCAATTGCCATTTCTGTCTCATAACTTATATTTTGAAACTTCTCACTTTGCAATAATTTTCTTAACTTTCCTCTGTCGTTTCTACACTGCAAAGCCTGAAAAAATTCTCTTAACTCTGTATGATATAATTCCGGCTTTACAAAATCTGCTTCTATGATACATACTTGATAATCTTGAAGATATTCCCGTGAATACTGTACCACTTCTGTCGGAATTGCAAGCATCTG
>CAZZHJ010000075.1:0-4326 GCA_964653815.1 uncultured Lachnospiraceae bacterium | reverse complement strand
CTTGAAGATATTCCCGTGAATACTGTACCACTTCTGTCGGAATTGCAAGCATCTGAGTTAACTTGCTGGGACCTCCCCATTTTCCCGTTCCCAGATACAATACTACAGTAATAACAGGGCCAGCCTGCCTTCTTTTTTCATCCGGCTCTTTTTTTCTACATATTCCTTATAACTTCCTTCTGCACGATATCTTCGATCTGTCTCCCCAATCTGCGTTTCATATTCCCCCGCATCATAAAGCATAATCCGTTCCGGCATACTATAATCCTGTTCTGTTTCCAATTCTATGCCATAACGTATCTTAGGGTTTGAATGCTCCATCAGAATGTCCCGTCTTTTCTCTCCCTTGGAACTTCCTAAAGAAGGATAGCTCCCTCTCAAATCTGTAAGCATTTCTTTTCTGACAATATCTTTTCCTCCGTAAATATTAACATTAATAAGCTCTGCAAATCTTTGCTTATCTGCAATATACGGTCTGGTATAGGTATCTCTTTTTCCCATACAAATCCTTTCCAGCTATATATTATGACCAAAATATATCTGCCACATATCAGCCAATATTTAATTATTTTTTTGTGAAATATGGCTGAATCGCCGGAACCGGACCTACCGGTATATCGTTCCTGAACGGAACTGAGATTTTCACATAAAGATTTTTCCTTCTATGTACGTATTATAAAAATATCCTGTCTGTTTGTCAATAGAAATTCAGAAAATATTTATACGTTTTTTCGTTTCTTATTTTTGTCTAGAATCATCACATCATAACATAAAAAATCCCCGTTTCCCGTCTCAATGGAATGATATTCTGTTTCCCGATATCCCCGCTTTAAATAAATTCCCTTTGCCGGAAAAGAAGCATCTATCTGCACGCTGTCTTCTCTTGCAAAAATCTCTTTCTCCGCAAAATCCAGCAAAGCTCTTCCATACCCTTTTCCCTGATAACCGGGCAGCACAAATAAACGGCAGATTCCATTCCCTTTAATGGTTACCGTTCCTATACATTCATGGGATTCTTCCAGAACATAAACATTCTGCTGTTTTATATCTTCTATAATATTATTTTCATTATGATGAGAAAGAAAAAAAGCAACGGCCCCTTCGGGATAATAATGCGGATATATCTCCTCAATAGTCTGATACACAATATCCTTTATTTTCTCTAACTCATCTGCTCCTGCACATCTGATATGAACCATTCCATTTCCTCCTTTGGAGAAAAATATTTCCCCAAAATCATATAACAAATTATAGCACATTATAAGCAGACTGTGGAAATGATTAAAATGCTTTTGTCTCTTTCGCAACTTAAACATTTGGTACTGCAACTTAGACAAAGATATGTTACAAAGGAATAGGAATATGATATTCTGGATTCGAGGTAAAGACAATGAAATGGATTAAAACACATGAACCTAAGCTCCGTGAGAATTACTTAGAAATTCATTACGGCAATCTGAATAAGGAAACACAGGACATCATCGCCTATTTAGAGTCCAAAAATGTTTTGATGGGCAGGAACGGAACAGAAAGCCGTTTGATCAAACCGGACGAAATCTATTATATTGAGATTGTTGACCGCAAATGCTATGCCTATCTAAAAAAAGAAGTGTGGCAGCTGGAGGAAGGACTGTCGGAACTCACTGACCGCTATGAAACGCATGGTTTTGTGAGAGTCAGCAAGTCCATGGTGGTAAACATTTATAAGGTAAAAGAGATTAAAGCAGACTTTAATATGCGGATGAATCTGGTGTTACTCAACGAAGAAACTATTGTTATGAACCGAAGTTATCGAAACGATTTCTTTAAGAAATTGAAGACCATTAGAATGGAGGACAGGTAAATGATAGACAGACATAATTTTGTATCAATCGTAAGCAGTGTATTTACCTTCCTGCTAATTGGAAAAATCATTATCGAAAGTATTATGGGATACCGTGATGTATACTATGTTGAAAACATCTTAACATTATTTGTAATAACAGTTGCAGCTACTTTTATTTTAAGCATGCATCAATACTTACCCAATGTCCCCATCCTATTGGTAATGCTTCTTCAATATGCGGTATTGATTGGCGGTGTTATGGGCGCAATATGGATAGAGACTCATTTTGTGGATATACATCCGGATGCCTATAAGGACATGTTCTGGTCAGTTACAGTTCCCTATGTGGTATTGGCAGGAATATATTATATTTCTTTTTTCAGAAATGTAAAAGAAGCCAATGCCTTATTAAAGATGAATCAGGAAAAATAAGAATACAAGAAGGAGATTATAAAAATGGAAACAGTAATGAAGGAAACCCCTGATAAGAAAGTAAAGGGAATGGATTATATATGGCTTGCATTGACAGCTTTTGGCGGTCTGGGTCTGGAAGCACTGTATGCCTATCTGTTAGAACCCATGGTATACGGCTGTGAAATGCAGGACTGGAAAACCTGGCACACTCTTCTGCACTGGACAATTACCTGTATCACATGGGGTATCGTCGCATGGTATACTGTAAAATCCGCCCGAAAAAATTGTGGATTCAATCTCTTTGAAAAAAGTGAACCCATTAAACTATGGCAGTGGGGAACTGCTATGGTATGTGCCGTAATATGTTTAATCAGTACATATGTTGACTGGGAAGGCAGTAAGCTGCTCACAGAGTTTGAACGATTAGGAGCATTGAAATTCACTTTCCAATATATATACTATCTGTTTGAAGTTATTATGTTCATGCTGATTATTGTTTACGGACAAAAGGCTTTTGAGGTGTGGTTTAAGAAAACAAATATTCCCTACGGCGGAATCGTAGTCGCTTTAACATGGGGAATGGCACACTGGTTTACCAAAGGCTCCTTGGCAACAGGCCTCTATTCAGCATTTGGCGGATTCTGTTTTGGAACGGTATATTTGCTTTTGAACCGAAACATAAAATATACATATGTAGCATTGTGCATCATGTTTATTTTATAAATGTCAAAGAGCAAAATACGACTATATCCCTACTAATTTCCTCAAACCGGGAATGCGCCTCACAATTTCATAACACAACACTGTCATAACAAAACTGCCAAATATAACCGTGGCGACCTGCAAAAGCAGATTATCCACCCCTTTTAACACATAGTATCCTAACGCCACCAAAACCGACTGATGTATGATATAAACCGGAAAAGACGCCTTCCTGAAGTATTTTGTAAAAGCAGTTTCTTTATTCAAATACCTTTTTCCCAGAACAAGCAGCGTCAAAACACCCAGCCAGCAGACAACATTAACTGCCAGGTCACCGTAAAAAGCATATTTATAATAAGCGGCTATCAATAAAAGCTCCGAAAGCCCCCACAAAGCCCCAATCCATTTTATATGCCTTTCCAACCTTTCTATCACTTTATCATCAGCCAGCACATAATATCCCAGCAAATACAAAATCAGGTTCTCCCCCAGACTATACCCGCCTATATTTCCCAAATAATAAAATCCCCAAACCGGGACAAACAATCCTATCAATCCCCACACCGGCATCCGTGAAATAAAAGCCTCACACCTTTCATAAGGCAGCCATTTCATAAAAATGAGTGCAACCAGCGATATCAAAAACAGAAAAAGGATAAACCACAGCTGCCCCGGCGTAAAACCTCCGTCATACCCTGTAAAATCCGTCACATGGGTAAAAAAGTATTTCAGATTCTCCAAAACACCGCCCTCATACCCAAAGAAAAACTTCCTTGCATAAAACGTCTGTATCGGAACCAGCAAAACCGTCCCCGCCACAAAAGGAATCAACAGCTTATTAACCCGTTCCACACAAAACTCCCTTATACTCCTTTTCTGTAAAGAATATCTTGCAGAAATCCCCGCTATCGCAAACAACAACGGCATAAACCAAGGATTGATCAACACAATCAACGTACTGATAACCCTGTTCTCTCCGCCCCATACATAAAACTTCATTCCGAAATCATTCCAAATCATAAACGTATGTACCGGAAAAAGCAGCAAAATCGTAAAATTCCTCAAATTATCAAGATAATACTTCCTCATAAATAACCTCATACAAAATCTTCACACCCGATTCTATCCTACAAACTCCTTTCCCATTTTCCCATACAACCACATTTATTTCAAGCCGTTACTCCCATTAACTCCAAACCACTACCCACACTTGTTCCAAGCCGCTCTGTCCGGGCAGGCGGCTGTAAATCCTTGGGGATAGGGGATAAACGGGTTCCTTTCTTTATGCTTTGTGGAGAACATTAGGTTTTCTTAATGTTCCGCCCAATCCCCAGCAATTCTCCGACAGGACGTCGGAGAAAGGCATATCGCGGCATGGACGCCGC
>CAZZHJ010000074.1:0-9844 GCA_964653815.1 uncultured Lachnospiraceae bacterium | reverse complement strand
CAGGTCGTCAGCATGCCTTCCGTACACATATTGTCCTTAATGGCAACGGGAACGCCTACCAGAGGCCCTGTCAGTTCTCCCGCCTCTATTTTCTTCTGTACCTCTTCCGCCGCCTTTAATGCCCCTTCTTTATCCAGAGTCACATAGCAGTTCAAGGTATCTTCCTTTTGTTCTATCTGTGCAAAAACCGCTTCCACAGCTTCTGTGGCGGTCACTTCTCCTGATTTGATTTTTGCCGAAAGTTCTACGGCAGATAAATCCAGAATATCCATTTTCCGCAAACCTCCTTAAAATGTACTGGGCACAACAAACATGCCGTCTTTTTCTTCCGGAGCGTTCTTTATGATGTTGTCCCTGTCATCTCCGTTTGTTACCACATCTTCCCGGAATACATTGTTTACGGGAAATACATGGCTCATAGGCTCAACGCCTGACGTATCCAGTTCCCCTAACTTGTCGATATAGTCAAGCATGGAAGCCATGTCCTTTTTCGCCTGTTCCTTTTCCTCGGCGGACAGCTCCAGCTTGGCCAGAATTCCTACGTAATCGATTGTTTCATCTGTAATCACATTCGCCATTTTTTACGCCCTTTCTCTATGATTTTAAATATATATGCTCATTCTAAAAGCCGGGCTTATCCGGCCGTCGTTTATAATGAAAAACCCGCAAAAATAGTAGCATAATTATCCTGCTTTTGCAAGCATTCCCAAAGGCAGTTGACACCTGACAATCAGCCGCCTGTTACTATCTTACCATAAAAGCAGGATGAAAGCTATAAAGGATTCCCGCACTTGCAGGACTCTCCCTTTTGTACGATTTACACGCCCCGGAAAATGATATATTCTAAATTTAGTTAAAATACTTTACCAAACAGGAAGGAGCAGCTCAAAATGATGAAATCCAGAGTAGGGATTGCCAAAGACAAACATAGGAAAGGGTTTAACTGCTGTCAGGCTGTGGTCTGTACCTATTGCGATTTGCTGGGCATAGATGAAAAAACGGCTTTCCGCGCAAGTGAAGCTTTTGGGCTTGGCATTGCAAAACGTTATGAAACTTGCGGTTCCGTATGTGCCATGATGATTCTTGCCGGTATGAAAAACAGCGACGGTAATCTGGAAGCGCCGTCCAGCAAGTTTTCGACCTTTGATTTAGGTGGTGAAATGGCTAAAAAGTTTGAGGAATGGAACAGCACATGCATCTGCGCCTTGCTTCGCGGTACAGACGGTGTTACAGACCGTCTCAGAAGCTGCAGAGGCTGCGTTGCCGATGCTTCCCGCATAGTGGAGGATTATTTATTTCCGGGGGAATTTGAGCCCTATGAAGAACGCCGTGAAAACGAGGACGAATGCTGACAGGCTCTACATAAATCAGGCAATATAAAATTCCGCAGCAGTAATTTTTACCAACCGTCTGCTGCGGAATTTCATAATCGTCTATATTTCCTGTCTGTTATCTCTTCGCCATCATTCTGACCAGATAGTAAAACTCCTCTTTATACTCGTCATCTATATCCAGCGTAGAATAAGTTTCCATGATTCCTTCTAGCGTTGCATCTCCCTTATTAGGGCTGTCAGATAAAATCATGGCAAATTCTGCCGCCATGGAAGCGAATACAAAATCATCACTGGGATTTTTGCTCCAATCGCCTTCATCCACCACATAAGAATTCAGTTTAGACCTATTCTTTCCAGGCTCTTTGTACCGGATACCTACAGTGGCAAATTCATCTCCGTACAATACGTCTTCCTTTGACTGGTATTTCAAACTGATTTCATCCCTGCTGCCCACGGGAATAATCTCATAAAGTGCCACAACTGTATGACCTGCGCCGATTTCCCCTGCATCTTTCGTATCGTCATTGAAATCCCTTGCCTCAAGCATCCTGTTCTCATAACCGATAAGTCGGTAAGCATTCACTGTTCCCGGATTAAACTCCACCTGCAGCTTTACATCTTCTGCAATAGTAAGCAGCGTGGAACCCATTTCTTCAACCAATACCTTCTTTGCCTCAAATAAAGAATCGATATATGCATAATTGCCGTTTCCGCAGTCTGCAAGACGCTCCATCTTATTATCTTTGATATTTCCCGTGCCGAATCCCAGTACGGACAGATAAACACCGCTTTCTCTCTTTTTTTCAATCAGCTTTTCCAGTTCATCCGCATCGGAGATTCCAATATTCAGATCCCCGTCCGTAGCAAGAATAATTCTGTTGTTTCCGCCTTTGATAAAATTAGCTTCCGCCAACTGGTATGCTTTCTGTATCCCGCCTTCCCCGTTGGTTCCGCCGCTGGCATATAAGGAATCGATTGCGCTGCAGATTTTTTCCTTTTCATTGCCCCTTGCTCCCCTCAGAACGGTTTCCACACCGCTTGCATAGGTCACAATAGACACCTTGTCATTTTCATCCAGCTCATTTACCAGTTCCTTAAAAGAATCCTGCAACAGAGGCAGCTTATCATCATCCGACATGGAACCCGAAACATCCAAAAGAAATACCAGGTTGCTGTCAGGCGCTTCACTCATATCGATGGCCTCCGTCCTCATTCCCACCATCATCAGATGATGATCCGTATTCCACGGACAGGGTGCGATTTCTGTAGTTACCCCAAACATTTCTCCCTTTTTCGGAAGATTCAGATCATAAGAAAAGTAATTGATAAATTCTTCCGCACGGACTGCATCGGGATTGATGTCATCCAATGTATAACCATCCTCTATCATTCTGCGGATATTGGCATAGGAAGCCGTATCCACATCTGCCGAGAAAGTTGACAGGGGCTGAACCGCTGTAATACAAAATCCGTTTTCCTCCGCCTTCTCATATTCTTCTCCGCCGTCTTCAATCACATAATATTCCGGTATTCCGTCATCATAGTCTTCCATAACGCCGTTTACCACAGCGCCGGCACTGTCTGCTGCCGACTGCACTGACGGAGCTTGCGTTTCATATTCCGGCTCATAATAATACTCTTCATCATCAGATGCGGGAGCTTCTGCTGCTGCCGGCTCCTCATAAGCAGGTGCTTTTGCATCCCCTTCTTCCGCCGAACCGCAGCCTGCAAGCAATGCCGCAAGCAAAGCTGTAGTCAATACAACTGCTATTCCTTTTCTTTGTAACTGTCTTTTCTGCTTTTTCATAGTTCTCCTCCTTTACTATGCTGAAGCTTTCCCCCAACATATAACAATCCCAAAATAGTTTCTGATATAGATACGGAAGAGCCCATGACAATTTATGGAAGTTTTTCCAAATTTTCTAAAAAACTTTCTCCCACGGTTGTATCACCGCTATTTTCACCGGATTTCATAGGGAATACAGACAAGGCATAGGCTGCCTGACGTTTTATTTCCACTTCACGCTCCTCTAAGTCCTTGCACTGCTCATTGGTAAGATATACAATCAGACGGCTGTTATCTTCCAGACGGAATGTATAAGCGTATGCATATCCTTCTTCCTGCATCTCTTCTGAAGCAACAGCAATTCCTGAGAGCACCGCCCGCTCCACGGTTACTGCTTCCTCCGATGCCTCTATTTTATTCACATCAGTCCCTTCCTTAGGATCCTGATAAGCTGTATTATCTGTTTGGGGTCTTGCGGCAGGACTCTCGTCCATATCAGCGTTTTCCCCCGCTCCCTGGGTAGGCGCTTCCGCAGGCGCAGCGCTTTCCTCCATAGCTGCGACCCCATCATCATAATTTTCTTCCCACATCACTGCCTCTTCTTCGGCAGCCGCTTCCTCCGTGACTTCCTGCTCTGCATCATAGGCCATTCCGGCTTCAGGCGGTTCCTCACATGCAGCCTCCATTGGCATCTCGGCAGAATTATTTTTGGATATTCCCATCACGCCAATGCCTATGAACAACGCACATAAGCACGCTGCAGCCGGAACGGCTCTTTTCATAAAATAAATGATTTTTTCCTGTCCGTTTTTCTCCTGTCTGCCTGCGCTCTCCTGCTGTTTCTCTTTTTCCGGTTTTTCTTCTCCCTCCGGCATGCCTGCCTTCTCTTTCAGGTTCGGCTCGATACGGGACCACAAATCGGGCATATCGGATTCTATATAATTTTGATATTCTTCTTGAAAATCACGCTTCATAGCCGCACCTCCTTAATTTTTTCATGGCTTCCCTGTACCGCCAGGTAACCGTTCCCATTGGAATTTCCAGCAGATTGGAAATTTCCTCAAAGGTTATATCTCCTATGATCTTTAAATGTACGATTTCTCTTTCTGCCGGCTTTAAACGGTCTAAAGCTTCCTGCACGGTCAGATTGGAAACCGCTTCCTCTGCCGTCGCATCCCGGTTATCGCTTTCACTGCCGTAGCCGCTTCCCGCTTTTCCGCCCTCGTTTGTTCCATCATCGGAAGCTGCCAGCGCTTCAAATTCCCGTTCTCCCGCATCATAAGGAATCTCCCTTTTGTGGCTCCGCAAAAAGTCAATTGCCATATTCCTTGCAATGCGGCTAAGCCATGCCCTGTGCCCCGTTCCCGGCACATATTTGTCTGAGATGTCCCATAATTTAATAAAAAATTCACTGGTCACATCCTCCGCATTTTCTCGGTTTCCCAATATTCCCAGTATGAAATGGAACAAAAAGCCCGAATAGGCCACATAAATTTCCTTCAAGGCTTCTTTATCGCCCTGTTTCATGCGTTCCATACACCGGTCAAAAACCCGATCTTCCATTGTATTCCCCTTTCCTCCCTGTAATAGACACGAATAGCGCCCTTATTTTTTATGGATAATTTTTTAATATTTTACTTTATGACTCCTATTACATAAATGCTTTTTGCAGCCCTGCCTATGCTGTCTATAGCCTCCTGCAGGGTGCCATAGCCGCTTCTCTCCCTGTATCCCGGCGGTTTTTTCCCGTCTCTCGTATAATCATTATGAACCGCATAGATACCGTCATTTTTCGTAATGCATACCGTATGTATCTCTTCCATAATGTTATTTTTGTTGTTATATACCGTGGCAATGAATGTATGTCCTTTCTTTTCCAGTTCACAAATGCTGCTCTCATCGTTACTGCTTGTTGCCGACACATCATATCCGCTGTTTTTTAAATAATCCCTTATGGCATGGGGTGTAACGCCGAATTCTCCTTTCAAAGCCGCTCCCCTTTTCTCAAAAGCCCCTATCAGCTCCGCCATATCCCCCGGAGACAGTTCCTTTCCCAAATCAAACAAAGCATTATATACCGCAATAATCTCACAGCCGGAATATCTCATATTGTGATGTTTACCGCTGCCAAATTGTATATCTCCCCAGTCATTCTGGTTTTCAATAAAATGCCCTGCTTTAAAAACATTCCCTTCCGCCAATGCCATGCTGTTGATTTCCCTGTTTTTCTCCCTCACTTTTGAGGAAACCTTTAAAATTCTGCTTAATAGATCATATACCTTTAATACCGTCTCATTGGATATATGCTGCGGTATATACGCTTTGGGGGATGCAAATAAATCATGTATCATATGCTGCCTTTCCCTAATGCTTCCTGTTTCAGAACAAGAATACTCTTTGTTTTTCTTTCTCATTATACACGTCATACCGCGTCAGGTATACTTCTTTTTTGTCTCATTAAAAATGCGGCAGAACGTTATCGCCGTCCTGCCGCAGCTTTTCCTGATACTTTCTATAAAGCCTTAATCCTGTCAACAGCCTCCACCGTATTCTCATAAGAGCCAAAGGCGGTCAGCCTGAAATAGGTTTCTCCGCTGGGTCCGAAGCCGGAACCGGGAGTGCCTACCACGTTGGCATTTTCTAACAGATAATCAAAGAATTCCCAGCTGGTCATGCCCTTAGGCGCCTTCAGCCAGATGTAAGGAGCGTTTACGCCGCCGGAAACCGTATAGCCCGCATCCTTTAAGCCGTTCAAAATATATGCGGCATTTTTCATATAATATGCCACCTGCTCCTGTAACTGTTTTTTGCCTTCGGGGGAATAAACCGCTTCTCCCGCCCGCTGTACAATATAGGGAGCGCCGTTATATTTGGTCCCGTGTCTTCTTGCCCACAGGGAATGCAGGGTCACATCGCCGCATTTTAAATCCTTGGGAATGACCGTATAGCCTAAACGCACGCCGGTAAAGCCCGCATTCTTGGAAAAGGAATGCAGTTCAATGGCACATGTCCTTGCTCCTTCACACTCGTAAATGCTGTGAGGCACATCATCCTCTGAAATATATGCTTCATAAGCCGCATCATAAATAATGACGGAGCCGTTTTTGTTGGCATAATCCACCCACTCCTGCAGCTGTGCCTTGGTAATGGTGGAACCTGTAGGATTGTTGGGGAAGCAGAGATAAATCAGATCAGGCACTTCCTTCGGCAGCTCCGGCGCAAAATTGTTCTCTGCCACACAGGGCATATAAATCACATCGCTCCAGGTCTCTTTTGCTGTATCATAGGTACCTGTCCTTCCCGCCATAACATTGGTATCCACATATACGGGATAAACCGGGTCGCAGACCGCAATTTTATTATCCGTGGAAAATATCTCCTGAATATTGCCGGAATCACACTTTGCCCCGTCAGAAATAAAAATCTCATCGGGTGCAATATCGCAGCCTCTTGCCTTATAATCATTGTCTGCAACAGCTTTTCTCAGGAATTCATAGCCTAAATCCGGCGCATAGCCACGGAAGGTAGCGGCATCGCCCATTTCATCCACTGCTTTATGCAGGGAATCAATGATTGCAGGCGCTAAGGGCTGGGTTACGTCACCGATTCCCAGACGAATAATCTTTTTGTCCGGGTTTGCCTGTGCGTATTCGTTTACCTTTCTGCCGATGGTGGAAAACAGATAACTTCCCGGCAGTTTTAAATAGTTGTCGTTAATTTTAAACATGTTCTTTACTCCTTTTATGTAGTTTCCTTAGTTTTCTTCCCAGGGAAATTCTCCTTCAAATACTGTTGACGCAGGACCTGTCATATAGACCAGATTTTCTTCCCTGTCCCATTGTATTTCGATTTCTCCTCCCAATACATGAACGGTTACTTTGTCTTCTGTCAGGTTGTTTAAGACACTTGCCACTACTGTAGCGCAGCAGCCTGTGCCACAGGCAAGGGTTTCGCCTGTACCGCGTTCCCAGACCCGCATATTGACATGGGTTCTGTCTATGACTTCTACGAATTCTGTATTGGTTCTGTTGGGAAAGACTTCATGGTTTTCAAATAAAGGACCTATGGAGACGATATCCAGATTTGCCACGTCTTTCATAAATACAACTGCATGGGGATTTACCATGGAGACACAGGTCATCCGATATTCCTTTCCATTTACGGTTATGGGTTCGTCAACGGATTGAGCCATAGCGCTTTTAACGGGGACTTTTTCTGCTTCCAGTATGGGCGCACCCATATTGACCTTGACCGAGCTTACCAGACCGTCCTCTACATATAAATCCACATATTTAACATTGCCGAAGCTGACAATGCTGATCTGCTTTTTATCCGTCAGTCCCTTGTCATAAACATATTTTGCCACACAGCGGATGCCGTTTCCACACATTTCTGCCCTTGTTCCGTCGGCATTGTACATTTCCATCTCAAAATCCGCTTCTTCCGAAGAGTTAATGAAAATGGCGCCGTCTCCTCCCACACCGAAATGCCTGTCGCTGACAGCCCTTACAAAAGCAGGCTTGTCCGCAATTTTTTCGGTAAAGCCGTTTATATATACATAATCATTTCCGCATCCCTGCATTTTGGTAAATTTCATTTTTTTCTCCTCGTTGATTCAATCTCCCTGCCTAGTCCATCATAAGCCTTAAAACCATCTGGGCGGTTTCCACCATGCCGGTGGCATTATCCATACTGGTCTTTTGCAGATATCTGTGGGCTTCTTCCTCGGTCATGTTATTCCGGGTCATAAGCAAAAGCTTCGCCTCGTTAATCAGCGCCGTCTCCTCGGGTTTCCGCTCTTTAGGCTTCTTTCGCCGCTCTTTTCTCTTGTATACAATGGATGTACTCATCATTTCCACCGTATTAATAAGGTCATTCAGCTGAAAGGGCATGGCAAGGCATACAATATCATTATCCAGACATTCCATCAGGAACCTCTGTGAAGCCATTAAAAGCATTTCAAAGCCGGTCGGAAGGCTTTCGTACAATTGGGAATAAAGCATATCCGTAAGTTTGTAGCCACAGATGATAATACCGTCATTCAGGCTGTCGGTCTGAGCTAATGCCTGGGCTCCGGAAGTGCAGACCGCCGTAACCGGATAGCCGTTTCTGACCAACAGGTTCTTTATATTCCTTGCATCATCCATTCTGGGAAGAGCTACAATAATACCGGTCATACATCCACCTCCTTATCTGTGCCGCATATCGCCTGTAACGCTCTATACTTCACAAAAGGATTAGTATCTGTACAAATACTGGTCTACTTCCCATTCGGTAACCTGCGCTTTATATTCGTTCCATTCTTTGCGCTTGCATTCTATATATCGGTTGTAAGCATGTTCTCCTAATATATCCTTCATAAAGGAATCCTCTTCAAAGGCCTCCAGGGCTTTGAAGAGATTATCCGGCAGTGCTTTGGCGCCTGCTGCCCGTCTCTCCTCTTCTGTCATCTCACAAATACTGCGCTCCACGCTCTTCGGCGGTTCTGTTTTGTGCCTGATGCCGTCAAGCCCAGCCATAAGAGCTGCCGCAAGGGCAAAATAAGGATTTGCCGCCGGGTCGGGACTTCTCAGTTCCACTCTTATATTTTCGCCTGTGCCCACAATCCTGATCAAATGACTTCTGTTTTTACTGCTCCATGCGGTGTAAACAGGGGCTTCATATCCCGGAACCAAACGTTTATAGGAATTTACCAGAGGATTAAAAATGACCGTCATGGCTTTCATATGCTGCATCAGCCCTCCGATAAAATAATATGCCTCTTTGCTGAGTCCGTTCTCATCCTTTTCATCTGCAAAGATATTTTTCCCGTCCTTCATAAGATTTAAGTTCAGATGCATGCCTGAGCCGTCGCATCCTGCCTTGGGCTTCGGCATAAAAGTTGCATGAAGGCCGTGGCGTTTTGCAATGGTCTTGACCGCCAGCTTAAATGTCATAATATTATCCGCCGTTTTTAGGGCGTCATCATATCGGAAATCTATTTCATGCTGTGCCGGAGCCGCTTCATGGTGGGAGGATTCGATAACAAATCCCATATCTTCCAAAGTCAGCACCATATCCCTTCTGGCATTCTCTCCCAAATCCACGGGACCTACATCAAAATATCCCGCCTGCTCATGGGTCAGGGTTGTAGGATTTCCGATTTCATCGGTGTGGAATAAGAAAAATTCACACTCGGGACCCACATTCAGGATATATCCCATTTCTTCCGCTTCCTTTACGGCTTTTTTCAGAATATATCTGGGATCTCCGGTAAAAGGCTTTCCATCAGGCGTATAAACATCACAAATCAGCCTTGCCACCTTGCCCTGCTGGGGTCTCCAGGGAAATACCTCCAGGGTATCGTAGTCAGGATACAGGTATAAATCAGGCTCCCTGTCCTTGGTAAAACCTTCAATGGAAGCGCCGTCAAACA
Source organism: uncultured Lachnospiraceae bacterium (assembly GCA_964653815.1). Classification (GTDB taxonomy): domain Bacteria; phylum Bacillota; class Clostridia; order Lachnospirales; family Lachnospiraceae; genus UBA2882. Next base: position 309 of record CAZZHJ010000074.1, on the reverse strand, counting down.
TAAATTTATTGTCCAAGGCCTTTTCCAACTGGCTGACGGTAACTGCTATATTTTTGAAATTGCCCAGAATGTCCGTAAACTGTAATCTGATAAACTCCACATCCTGTTCCTCGCACATACGGATCACATCATCTCTTGTATAATTCTTCATATGCAAATTCCTCCTGTTTCTCACAATTCCTGCAAAGCCTGCGCTTTTCCATAGAGCAGCCCTTTTAATCAGCAAAAGGGTATTCTTCTCCCATAGAAAAGAACACCCTCGTTCTCACATATCATAACAACAGGAACCGGCTTTTGTCAATTCCCAAT
>CAZZHJ010000073.1:0-9852 GCA_964653815.1 uncultured Lachnospiraceae bacterium | reverse complement strand
ATTCTGACCTATATTATGACGCCAACCTTTTTACTTCTTATGAAATATCCTGAATATATTCCGCCGGGGTTTGAATTTATCATGGTAAAAGATACCGTTAATATACCGTTAATCTGGCAGTTTATTTTGCTGGAACTGGCAATAGACGGGCTGCGGTTGGCCTCGGTCAATACGCCCAGCATGCTAAGCACGCCTTTAAGCGTTATGGCGGCCCTGGTGCTTGGGGAATTTTCGGTCAACAGCGGCTGGTTCAATTCGGAGGTCATGCTCTATATGGCGTTTGTAGCCATAGCAAACTATACCCAGGCAAGCTATGAGTTGTCTTATGCGTTAAAGTTTATGAGAATCATCAATCTGATTCTTACGGCATGCTTCGGATTGTACGGATATATCGGGGGAATTGCGATTCTGTTATTCTGCATTGTATGTAACAAAACAGTATCGGGACAAAGCTATATTTATCCGTTGCTGCCACTCAGCTTAAAACAGCTTTCCAAGCGCCTGTTGCGGAAACGTCTGCCGGAATCCAGAGAGTAGAATCAATGCGGGTTTGAAAAACAGATAAAAGAATGGTACAATAGACCAAAATAAAAGCACGAAGGAGCAATTGGTGTAATGAGTGGATTTAAATTGGTGACGGATACCTCTGCGGATTTACCGGCAAGTTATCTGAAGGAAAATAATATTGAGGTTTTATCCCTTGCCTATACGATAGACGGCGATACCTATACATGGGAAAACCCTATGGATGAGCATGAGTTTTATACGAGGATGAGAAAGGGCAGTATGCCCACTACTTCCCAGGTTAATATCGGGGATGCCGAGAAATTGTTTGAGAAACTGATTGAGACGGAGGATGAGATATTGTGCATATCTTTTTCCTCCGGTTTAAGCGGCACCTATAACAGCACAGCTGTTGCAGCTCAAAATGTATGTGAAGCACATCCGGATAAGAAGATAAGGGTGGTGGATTCCAAGGCGGCATCTTTAGGGCAGGGACTGATGGTGGATTTTGCCCTTAGAATGCAGAAGGAAGGAAAAAGCATGGATGAAACGGCGGATTATCTGGAGCAGAATCTGAAACATTTTGTCCATGTATTTACCGTGGATGATTTAAATCATTTGTACAGGGGCGGAAGAGTCAGCAGAGCGACAGCTTTTGTGGGAACGCTAGCCAATATCAAGCCCATACTTCATGTAGATGATGAGGGACATTTGATCAATATAGGCAAGGTAAGGGGAAGGAAAAAATCATTAATCGAATTGGTCAATCTTATGGAGAGGAAAATCGGAGACCATATAGGGGAAAATAAAACGGTTTTTATCAGCCACGGAGACAGTTCGGAGGACGCAGAGTTTGTAGCGGATGAAGTAAAGAAACGCTTTGGCATTGACAGCTTTTTAATGAACTATGTAGGTCCTACCATAGGAGCACATTCAGGACCGGGAACCCTCGCCTTATTCTTTTTCGGAAATGAAAGGTAATAAAACGAAAGGTAGTAATTATGGACAGCCGTTATCAATATGAAACGGAGCTGGAATACCTGCTCCATACATATGAAGACAAAATAAAATTTGCAAAGTATAAAGTGGAGAGCCAGCGGAATAAGGCAGTGATGAGAAAGAGGGATGAAGAATTTGAGTTAAAGCTGTATTCAGGCATTCTTCTTTCCTTAGTGATTTTATTGCCTCTAAGTTTTATCATGTCTTTTGGGAAGTTTAATTTTTTGGCGCTTATTGGTGTGCCTCTTTTGTTTATTGCCGCAGCCGGGTGGGTTTATGTGATGCCCATATCCATTTACAAAATGATCAAAGGAGCCATTCTTTATTCCATTAACAAGAGAAATAAACTGGGAGAGTGGTTTTTAAGACGGTATGAGATTCCTTTTGTGAATACAGAAATCAGTGCCTGCCAGATTTATATCAATAAGTACCGGGTGATATTAGAAAATATAGAGAAATGGAAAGAGGAAATCAGTGAGGGACAGTTGGAATTTCCTGAGGAACAGATTTTAAGACAGTTGCAATCGGTTGAATTGGAACCCCAGATAGAAATTGCCACTATGATGTGGGGAAATATGATGAAGTTTATAAGGCGTGTGACCACGATCTGCATGATGGTCGTATACCCTACTATTGTTTTTTTGGAATTCAGCGTGCTGGTAAAAATATATAAAACAAGCTTAATGTTAATCGAACAGTTATAAGGAGCGTTATGAAAAAAACATATAAAAAAATATCTGTGGGGTTATTGGGTGCTTTTCTGACCGCAGGCATGTTGTTTGGCTGTGGTAAGGGAGAAGAAAGTGAAAATACACAGGAGAGTGTTTATGACGCCATACTACAGGAAGAAGATGTGCAGGATTCACAGGAAGAGGAAGGCATGGAATCCGTCTTGGATACAGAAGAAGAGGAAACGCAGAAGATGTTTTCCTTTCGGGATGTTTATGGGACGACTTATGAGGTTTTATTAAACGAAGAAGCTTTGTTACATGATTATGATATGGAATATCTCCATTCTGAGGGCATATTCAAAACATATGATGCGCCGGGATATACTTCCAGGGTAGGTGTTGATGTCTCTAAATTCCAAGGAGATATTGACTGGCAGAAAGTAAAAGAACAGGGAATCGAATTCGCATTTGTCAGAGTCGGGAACCGGGGATATGGCAAGGAAGGAACTCTGAATACAGACGGCAGATACAGGCAGAATATAGACGGGGCAAAAGCGGCGGGAATCTCTACAGGCGTTTATTTTTATTCCCAGGCCGTCAATGAACAGGAGGCAGTTGAAGAAGCGGAATATCTTTTGCAGCTTATAGATGGAATAGAGCTGGAATATCCGGTGGTTTATGACGCAGAATATGTCATTGAAGATGAAGCGCGAACCGATGATGTGACGGCGGAACAGTTTACGGCCAATACCCTTGCATTTTGTAAAAGGATAGAGGGAGCGGGCTATGAGCCTGTTATTTATGCTACCATGAAATGGGAGGCCTATGCGCTGGAACTGGATAAATTAAACGATTATTCCAAATGGTATGCGGATTATGAAGAATATCCCCAGACACCCTACGAGTTCACTTACTGGCAGTATACCAATGAGGCGGAAATCGACGGGATTTCTGGACCAGTGGATCTGAATCTGGAGATTATCCCTATAGAAGAACGCACGGAAGAAATCCTTGAAAATATGACAAGGGAAGAAAAGGTGGCACAATTGTTCATTATAACGCCGGAAGAACTGACCGGCGTGGATTCTGTGCAAAGCGCCGGGAGTACGACAAAAGAAGCTTTGACGAGATATCCTGTAGGAGGTCTGGTTTATTTTAGTGGCAATCTGATTTCTTATGAACAGACAAAAACCATGTTGAAGGATACGGAATACCTTGCCGGGAGCGTAATGGAACTTCCCCTGTTTCTGGCAGTGGATGAAGAAGGGGGAACGGTTGCCCGGATTGCCAATAATACCGATATGGGTGTAAAAAACGTAGGAAACATGTGTGATATAGGCGCCACAAAGGATAAAAACAAAGCTTATGAAGCTGGTAATACCATCGGCATATATCTGGAGGATTTGGGGTTTAATCTGGATTTTGCCCCGGATGCGGATGTATTGACCAACCCGAGGAATACTGTGGTGAAAAAAAGAAGCTTTGGCAGTGACCCTGTTTTAGTCAGTGAAATGTCCGGTATGTATTTAAAAGGTTTGGAAGAAAATGGGGTAATAGGGGCGCTGAAGCATTTTCCGGGACATGGCGCCACTTTGGCAGATACCCATGAAGGCTATGCCTATATAGACAAAACCTATGAAGAATTACTGGAAGAAGATATGATTCCCTTCACAGAAGGAGTAAAGGAGCAGGTTCCTATGATTATGGTGGGACATATTGCAGCGCCTTCTGTAACAGGAGACGAACTTCCGGCTTCTTTATCGTCGGTTATGATAGAAGATATTTTAAGAAATGACCTTGGGTATGAGGGGATTGTCATAACAGATGCATTAAATATGGGAGCTGTTTCCAACCTGTATGCTTCGGACGAGGCATGTATCATGGCGTTTAAGGCAGGAGCGGATATGTTGTTGATGCCGAAGGATTTTAAAACCGCCTATGAAGGGGTACTTCAGGCGGTGGAAAACGGTGATATTCCTGAGGAGAGGCTGGATGAATCTGTAAGAAGGATTATTAGGATAAAGCTTCAATATTTATAATAGCGAAAGCGGGAGGATGAGGGAATATGAAGAAAAGAGTAGCATTGTTATGCATGGCGGTTTTAACTGCCGTGGGCATATGCGGATGCACAGGGAAGGAAAACCGTGCGGCCATGGAGGAATCCGAACAGAAAAAGCAAACTGTAGAAGGAGAGCTTGCTGCAAATAAGAAAAGCGAAAATAAGCAGACTGTTCAAAAACCGGTATTGGGTGTGGATGATGACAGTTATGAAGGCTTTCAATATCTGGTGCCCTACAAAATGAAATCAGATAATTATAAGGCAGTGGTGTATCTGCCTGACTGTGATTATGCTGTAAATGAACTGGGAAGCGCCATGGCTGAGAAACAGGGCTTAAGTGTAATTGTGCAGTTAGAAACGCCGCTTGTGGCTGATAGAACGGATGAGGCTACCATGGAGGAATGCTTACAGGAATATGTGACTCTTGAAAAGGAAGTAATGGAGGAAATTTTTGAAGGTTACAGCGAGGTTGAAATGTCGGAGGTCAGAGTAATAAACGATGACAGAGTGGTCTCTGATTATTCCTATCTGCTATATGATACCTATTATGAAAAGTATACATCTTACTGGGGAATATACTATTTGGAAAAGGTTGATGACGGAAGAGTTTTTCTTTTTACAATTGAAGTAGATGGGGACAGCACTGGTGAGGAAACGGAAGAAATTTTGGAAGAAATGGCAGAATACCTGCAGATTGATATAGACTATGATGAAGAAGCTTTGCAGGCAAAAGCAGCCCAGTATAATGAAAATGAACAAGAGGAAGATACAGAAGGCGAAGATGCAGAAGGCGACAATGAGTTTTCTACCGGCTTCTGGACCTTTGAACTGCCAGAAGGCTGGGAAAAGGATAGATTTGCATCGACCGATGACCAGTTTGTATTTGCTCCCGGTGGCAAGATAAAAGCGGGAAGTGGCGCAGTTGCTATTTCGGAAAAATATGTGGGACAGGATGTTAGTTATATAAGAGAACTGGATGAGGACAAGCTTGTGCAGCTTTTCGAACTGATACTGGGGGATGAACTTGAAATAAGTGATATCAGCGTGGTTGGCGATACAGCAGTGGGATATACCGTTAAAATTGAACTGGAAGAAAAAGGAATTAATATGGTTACCTATCTGGTATTTGAAGGACAGTCCGCCTACATGGTGGCAGCAATGGAAGATGGAACGGGAACAGAGGCATTTGAAGTGGCGGAACATATTATAAATACTGCGAAAGTAAAGTAGAGGATGGCAATATGAACCAAGAAGGATTTTTGGTAGAAGGATATCGTTTCTTTTCAAGAGAAGAGGCTAAGAAAGCCGAAAGGGAACTGGCAAAGGTAAAGATGCTCAATGAAAAACTGGATGAGTATGATTTACAGGCGGTAAAAGCACTCTATATAAAGGCTGTCAAACAGCAGGTATTTGAGACCGAGATAGGTATAACTTATCTTAGGAATTTACAGATGCATTTAATTGCAGAGGGAGAACTGAAGCCGGAGGAATTGCCACTTCCCATCCAGTATTCCAAGACTACATGGGAAGAGGAGAATCTCAGGCTGCGAGAGGATTATGATGCGTCTCTTGTACAGGCCCGTAATGATATGGATGCACAAATAAAAAAAGAAAGAGAGAAAACCAGGCAGCTTCATGACAAGTGCCGCAGCCTTATGATTGCTGTGGCAGTGCTGGTACTTATGGTAATTGGAATGTTTGCCATTACTTTTACGGGGAAAAATGAGAATGTTTTAAATTACAAAAATGCTTTAATAAACAAGTATGCCCAGTGGGAGCAGGAATTAAGTGAGAGAGAAGCTCTAATACGTGAAAAGGAAGCGGAGCTGGGAATAGAGTCACCTCAGGAATAAAACAGATAAAATGCTTTGGGAATAGGAAAAATTCACAGATTTTACATAATCATATTGTATAGTAGTGTATGTTCAATGAAAATGAGCAGTACATGAGATATGTGTTTTAGTTCCGGAGGAAGTATATGGAAAAAATAAAAATTCTTGTGGTTGACGATGAAAGCAGAATGAGAAAGCTGGTCAGGGATTTTCTGGTCAGAAATGATTATGAAGTAATAGAAGCAGAGGATGGGGCCCAGGCAATTGACCTGTTTTTTGAGGAAAAGGACATTTCCCTGATACTTCTGGATGTTATGATGCCTAAAATAGATGGCTGGCAGGTCTGCAGGGAAATCAGGGAATATTCGAAAGTGCCTATTATCATGTTGACGGCAAAATCTGATGAAAAGGATGAACTTCAGGGATTTCAGCTGGGGGTGGATGAATATATTGTAAAACCCTTTAGTCCCAAAATCCTGGTGGCGCGGGTAGAAGCTGTCCTTAGAAGAACTGCTTCTGCGGCAGGCAGCGACGAGGTATTGTCAGCAGGGCGGATTAAGGTGGACAAGATGGCCCATATTGTCTATGTGGATGACAGGCAGATTGAATTAAGCTATAAGGAATTCGAACTTTTGACTTACTTTATGGAAAACGCAGGAATTGCATTATCCAGGGAAGTAATTTTAAATCATGTGTGGAATTATGATTATTTCGGAGACGCAAGGACCATTGACACCCATGTAAAGAAACTCCGCAGCAAATTGGGTGAACAGGGAAACTATATTAAGACCATATGGGGAATGGGATACAAATTTGAGGTTGAAAATGAAGCACTCCATCAGAAATGATTTATTGATTATATTTATGACAATTATGGCCGGCACGATTCTTTTGTGCTGGTTTCTTAATAGCAGCCTTCTGGGGAAATATTACTTAAAGAACAAACAGCAGATGTTCAGACAGGCTTATGGCAGTTTGAATATGGCGGTAGGGGAGGGCAATATCAAAAGTGCCTCCTTTGAAAACGAATTGCAGCGCTTATGCGGGATTTATAATTTCAGCGTTGTTGTGATTGACGCAGATTCACAGCTTGTGCAGTCAGCAGGAAACGATGCTGATATTATGATAAATAATCTGTTAGACCGGGTTTTTTTAGAAAATACTTCCAGTTATAAATTAATTGAGCAAAACGAGCATTATGTGATGGAAATAGCCCATAGTAAACGTAACGGCATGACCTATATTGAAATGTGGGGAACACTGGATAACGGAAATCTGTTTATGACCCGTTCCGTTATGGAAAGTATTGATGAAAGTGTACAGATATCCAACCGTTTTCTGGCCTATGTGGGATTGTTTGCAGCAGTTATAAGCGGCGGGCTGATCTGGATCATTACCAAGCGTTTCACATCCCCCATTCTGTCCCTGACAGAAATTTCCAAGCGCATGGCCAATCTGGATTTCGAATTTCATTATGAGGGAAAAGAAAAAAATGAAATAGGTGTTCTGGGAATGCATATGAACCAGCTTTCAGATAAACTGGAAAATACTATTTCGGAACTGAAAACGGCGAATAACGAGCTGCAGAAGGATATTGAAAAGAAAGAGCACATAGATGAAATGCGTCGGGAATTTTTATCCAATGTATCCCATGAATTGAAGACGCCCATTGCCCTGATCATGGGATATGCAGAAGGTCTTAAGGAAGAGATTAACCAGGATTCGGAAAGCAGGGAATTTTATTGTGACGTGATTATGGATGAAGCGGGTAAAATGAATACCATGGTAAAAAAACTGCTGACCTTAAATCAGCTGGAATTTGGAAATGATGTGATAAATATGGAAAGATTTGATATCCGGGAACTGATTTCCAACTATCTTTCATCGGTGGATATTTTGATCAAACAAAGCGGGGCAAAGGTAATCTTTGAGGAAGATGCTCCTTGTTATGTTTGGGGAGATGAATTTAAGGTGGAGGAAGTTTTTGCTAATTATTTTTCCAATGCATTGAACCATGTAAAAAATGAAACGGAAATCGTTATCAGCCTTACACGTCATAATGATGTGGTAAGAATCCATGTGTTTAACACAGGAGAACAGATTCCTGAAGATGCCCTGCCTCATTTATATGAAAAATTCTATAAAGTAGATAAGGCGAGAACAAGGGAGTACGGCGGCAGTGGAGTGGGTCTTTCTATAGTAAAAGCAATTATGAAATCCATGCATCAGGACTATGGTGTGGTCAATAAAGAGAACGGTGTAGAATTTTGGTTTGAATTACCCGCCAAATAGTGTTAATATAGTGATGATGACGTAGGGAGGAACGATACATGAAAAGGAAAATGATTTGTATCGCATTGATAATATGCATGATGTTGACATTGACTGGATGCAAGGATGCCATACCGGAGATGTCGGATGAACAGATGACGTTGGTCACAGAATATGCGGCGGCGCTGTTATTAAAATATGATTCAGGCTATCAGTCTATGCTGTTAGATGATGAGCGTCTGGCTGCAGAAGAAGAAATGCAAAAGAAAATTGAAGAAGAAGCGGCAAGAAAAGAAGCGCTGGAGAAAGAGAAAGAGGCGCAAAAGCAGCAGGAAAAGGAAAATTCCAACAGCACAGGAACGGGAATGGAAGTTGTTTCCACAGATCCGGCAGAATTTCTGGGATTGAATGATGTTTCCGTTTCTTTTAATGGAATAGAATATAAAGATTCCTATCCAGACAGTGGTGATGATTTGTTTTTTGCAATCAATGCTTCAGAAGGCTGCAAGCTTGCTTTGGTTCATTTGAAGATTATAAATACAGGAAGCACAGATAACAGCGTCGATATTTTAAACAAGAATGCAAAGTTCAGAATCGCTCTTAACGGAGACGACTATAAAAACACCATGGTTACATTATTGGAAGATGATTTTTCCATGTATGTAGGGACCCTGGCTCCGGGAGAGTCGGCGGACACCGTTTTGTTGTTAGAATTGAAAGAGTCTGAATGTGTCTCTCCGGAATCGGTTAATCTTTATATTAAGTACAATGGTGATACCATTAGGACATCCATTTACTGATTAAATGGGAGAAAGCATCCGGCGAAGATTAGAGAAGGAGTTACATTTTCATGGAACCGCTGATTTGTAAGCCAGATGATATCATAGACATTATCAAACAGGGGCTGGAAATTGATGCACCGATTAGTGAACTTATTATTGAATATAATGAACAAAAGCATGAAATAGGTGTGAGTGCAGATTATAGCAAGGAAAGAGGATTTTTTGATATTGATTTCTATTTGGATGAACAACATTTTTTGACATTGGATGAGTTGTGTGAGAATGCCCGGATTGATGATGTCCGGTTTGTGGATATTGATACCATAAAGGTATTAGAGATGGGATTCAGGTGGAGGTAAAATGGGATTATTTCAAAGAATGTTTTCTAAAAATTGGGAACCACTGATTTGTAAGCCAGATGATATCATAGACCTTTTTAAACAGGGGCTGGAAATTGATGCACCAATTAGTGAACTTATTATTGAATATAATGAACAAAAGCATGAAATAGGCGTGAGTGCAGATTATAGCAGGGAAAGAGGATTTTTTGATATTGATTTCTATTTGGATGAACAACATTTTTCGACATTGGATGAGTTGTGTGAGAATGCCCGGATTGATGGTGTCCGGTTTGTGGATGTTGATATCATAAAGGTGTTAGCAGATAAAGAGATTGGGAATCCAAGAGGCAATGTTTTGCTGAAAAAGAGAGAGATTAAATAAAGTCTTAATTC
>CAZZHJ010000072.1:0-9869 GCA_964653815.1 uncultured Lachnospiraceae bacterium | reverse complement strand
CTCTATGGGAGTAGGATGTTCGTTTATGGTAATATCCGTAACTTTACCACTTTTAAAACGGATTACTTTGTCTGCCATGGGTGCAAGGGCGGAATTGTGTGTAATTATCAAAACGGTCATATTTTCCTTGCGGCAGGTATCCTGTAAAAGCTGCAATATCTGTTTGCCAGTAGCGTAATCCAAAGCGCCCGTAGGCTCATCGCACAGTAAAAGCTTGGGATTTTTGGCAATGGCCCTGGCAATGGCAACACGCTGTTGTTCGCCGCCTGATAACTGTGCGGGAAAATTGGACATGCGCTCTTTCAGACCTACTTTGTCCAGAACTGATGCTGCATCCAATGAATCCTTACAGATCTGGGAAGCCAGTTCTACATTTTCCAAAGCGGTCAGATTAGGCACCAGATTATAAAACTGGAAAACAAAGCCGATATCCTCCCTGCGGTATCTGGTCAGTGCCTTTTTGTTGCAGGCGGTTAAATCCGTACCATCTACAATCACACTGCCGTCGGTTGCAGTATCCATGCCGCCTAAAATATTGAGCGCAGTGGTTTTCCCTGCTCCTGAAGAGCCGAGAATAACGGTTAATTCACCTTTTTCAATTTCAAAATTCACATCTGCAAGCGCCTGAATAGTTACTTCGCCCATCTTGTAATCTTTGCGGACGTGGGAAAAGGAAATAAAAGCCATGGAAAAGACCCCTTTCTCTATCTGTACTATAACAGTTTAGTGGATTTGTCCATAAAATGCAAATGAATATTTTGTGTCCGGGGAAAGTAAAGGGGAAGGTTGCGGAAAAAGGCAAGATTGGATAAAATGAAAGAATGAATAAAAAAGTAAACCGGCTGGAATATCAAATCCCGTTTTCACAAACTGAATATGTACAGGCACTAGTCCGTAATCATTTTCAAGAGACGGATTTTTCAGAATGTCTAAAAATTGAAAAAAAACTAATGTTATCTGATTTGAAGGTGAAAGTATGGTATCGTCCGGAACAAGAAGGTAAGATATTGGTAGTTATGACTCTGGGGCAGATTTTTGATGATTTAGTGGAAGAATATGAAAAGAAAGAAGAACTGCTTCTGGCATATGCCCTAGACTGTCTTGCTATGGAAATCCTAAAAAAAGCATATGATATGTTTAGTAAAAAGTTATATGAAAAAGAAGGAAAATATCCCAGCGAGTATCATTTTCTGGATGATAAAGAGATGAAAAATATGCCCGGGATTTTGAAAGAGATGAATATACAGGAAGTGCGCTGTAATGAAGCTTTTGCATTGATTCCACAAAAAACAGTTGTTTTTATGACAAAGTTGTCAAGTGAAGAAAATGCTGAATGTATCAGGCTTTGTGAGAATTGTAAACAGAAAAATTGTCCTAACCGGGAGCAGAATACGGAACCACATTCATTGCCCCTGAATTATGGATACCAGAGGATATTGGGCAATGGAGGAAATGAATTGTGGAAAAAGGATTGACTCATTTGTATTATGGAGACGGAAAAGGAAAAACAACTGCAGCCATAGGGTTGTGCATACGGGCGGCGGGAAATGAAAAACGAGTGTTATTTACACAATTCATGAAGGATGGAGCCTCGGGAGAGATTTCCCTTTTAAGAAAAATACCGGGAATAGATGTCCTTTGCGGAAATGTGCCTTATGGTTTTTACAGTAAGATGGATGAGGAGACAAAAAAGCTGTATGCAGAGGAACAGGAAAAGCTGTTGGATGCAATTATAGAAGAGGTAGAGCGTGAAACTAAAAATATAGAGGCTCATAATGGAAGAGTTACAGAAGAATCTTCTGTAAAAAAGGAAATCAGGATGTTAATTGTACTGGATGAAATAACCTATGCCTATAATTGGAATCTGATTGACCGGGCAAAACTGGAAAATTTAATAAATAACAGGCCGGATTTTTTGGAAATTGTGATGACAGGAAGAAATCCTGAGAAGTTTTTGGTGGATGCAGCAGATTATGTGACGGAGATGAAATGTGAGAAACATCCTTTTGAAAAAGGTATTCAGGCAAGAAAAGGTATTGAATTTTAGCGGTTTCCAAAGGATAACAAACGGTTGCAAGATTTCGCCCAAAATATTTTAAACAGTATTTAGAATATTTGTGTATAAAAAAGAATAAAAAAGCATGTGATTTTATTTCACATGCTTTTTTATTGCTTCAAAACTTTCTTTGCTAATAACGTGTTCTATTTTGCAGGCATCCTGATTAGCGGTTTCAGATGGGACTCCTAAACGAATCAGCCATTCGGAAAGCAACTGGTGTCTTTCATAAATCATTTCAGCAATTTCACTGCCGGAATCGGTCAGATAGATAAAGCCTGCATCGGTAACGGTAATATGGTTTTTCTCCCGCAGGTTCTTCATTGCGATGCTGACGCTGGATTTTTTGAAGCCCAGCTCGGTAGCAATGTCCACAGAACGGACAACGGGAAGCTTTTTGCTCAGTATTAAAATGGTTTCCAGATAATTTTCTGCAGATTCGTTTGGCGCCATTCTGTAATCCCCTTCCTTACATTATAATGCCTTGCAAGTCCTGCCCTGAATCATCATGATAAATGGCAATCAGTAAGACTAATTAACTTAAATCATAGCACATTTTTATATAATAATCAAATTGCTGAAATTTGAAAATCACATAAAAAAACAAAAATGATATTGACAACTAATTTTAGTTAGAATATACTAACAATGAAAAGCAAATGAAAATCATTTTCAATAACAGAGAGGGTGGTAATGATGCCTTTATCAATGGTAAAAGAAGGAGAAGCTAATATAATCAGGAAAGTGGGCGGAAAAGAGGATACCAAAAGATTTTTGGAGAATCTTGGCTTTGTTACGGGAGGAACGGTCACCGTTATTTCGGAAATGGGAGGCAATATCATTGTTAATGTAAAGGATTCCAGAGTGGCCATTGGAAAAGATATGGCTAATAAGATTATGGTTTCATGAGAATCATACACGGCGAAAAAGCGGTGTGCAGAATATGAGGAAGGAGTATTTTATGAAAACATTGAGAGAAGTTGCCTGTGGGCAGACTGTCAAAGTAAAGAAACTGACAGGGGAAGGCCCGGTCAGGAGACGGATTATGGATATGGGAATCACAAAAGGAGTAGATGTCTTTGTAAGGAAGGTAGCGCCCCTGGGTGATCCGGTAGAGGTTACTGTAAGGGGCTATGAATTATCCCTGCGGAAGGCCGATGCAGAGATGATTGAGGTGGAGTAGAAAGGAGCATAGAAATGTCTATTAAAATTGCGTTAGCAGGTAATCCCAACTGCGGTAAAACAACATTATTCAATGCCCTGACAGGTTCGAACCAGTTCGTGGGAAACTGGCCGGGCGTTACGGTAGAAAAAAAGGAAGGGAAATTAAAGGGTCATAAGGACGTTACCATCATGGACCTGCCGGGAATTTATTCTCTGTCTCCCTACACTTTGGAAGAGGTTGTGGCAAGGAATTATCTGATTCATGAGAGGCCGGATGCAATCATTAATATTATTGACGGTACGAATATTGAGAGAAATTTATATTTATCTACACAGATTATGGAACTGGGCATTCCGGTTATCATGGCTGTTAATATGGTTGATATTCTGGAAAAATCAGGCGATACCGTACATATTGATAAACTGGGCAAAAAGCTGGGCTGCGAAGTAGTGGAAATTTCCGCATTAAAAGGAACCGGTATTCAGAAGGCCGCAGAAAAGGCAGTTGCTCTGGCGCAGAAAAAGGATGCGGCAGTTCCGGTCCATGAATTTGCACCTGTTGTAGAAAAGGCTATCACAGGCGTTGAAGAGATGCTGGGCAGCGATGTTCCAAAGGAACAGAAACGGTTTTTTGCTATCAAGCTTTTGGAAAAGGATGATAAAATCGGGGAACAGATGTCACAGGTTCCTGATGTTTCCGCATATATCAAGCAGCTTGAGGAATCCTTTGACGATGATACCGAGAGCATTATTACCAATGAAAGATATGTATATATTTCCTCTATTATCGGAGAATGCTGCACAAAGAAGGATGTTAAAAAATTATCGGTGTCGGATAAAATCGACCGTATTGTAACAAACAGATGGCTTGCGCTTCCTATTTTTGCCGCAGTTATGTTTGTTGTATATTTTGTTTCCGTAACCACGGTAGGAACCTGGGCGACGGACTGGGCAAATGATGGTGTATTTGGAGACGGCTGGCATTTGTTCGGTATCGAATCCCTTTATGTTCCAAGCGTGCCGTCTTTAATTGAAAGCGTATTAGATGCCGTCGGTTGTGCAGACTGGCTGAAAGGACTGATTCTTGACGGTATTGTAGCCGGTGTAGGCGCAGTTCTGGGATTTGTACCTCAGATGCTTGTACTGTTTATTTTCCTGGCATTTCTGGAAGCTTGCGGCTATATGGCGCGTGTGGCGTTTATTATGGACAGAATTTTCCGTAAATTCGGTCTTTCGGGAAAATCCTTTATCCCTATGCTGATTGGTTCCGGCTGTGGCGTTCCCGGTATTATGGCATCCAGAACTATTGAAAATGACAGGGATCGTAAAATGACCATTATGACAACAACATTTATTCCCTGTGGAGCGAAGCTTCCGATTATTGCTTTGATTGCAGGCGCTTTGTTCAACAATGCGGGATGGGTTGCATGGAGTGCATGGCTTGTAGGATTTGCGGCAATTGTATGCTCCGGTATTATCTTAAAGAAAACAAAGATGTTTGCAGGAGATCCGGCTCCCTTCGTCATGGAACTGCCGGCATACCATATGCCTACTGTGGGCAATGTATTAAGAAGCATGTGGGAAAGAGGCTGGTCCTTTATTAAAAAGGCAGGCACTATTATCCTGTTGTCCACCATTGTCCTTTGGTTCCTGATGAATTACGGCTGGGTAGACGGTTCCTTTGGTATGCTGGAGGCGGAACAGCTTGACAGCAGTATTCTGGCGGCTATGGGCAGCGTGATTGCACCGCTTTTTATACCGCTTGGATGGGGCGACTGGAAAATGGCGGTTGCAGCAGTTACAGGACTGATCGCAAAAGAAAATGTGGTAGGTACCTTCGGCGTACTCTTCGGATTTGCGGAGGTCGCAGAGGACGGAAGCGAGATTTGGGGACAGCTTGCAGGCAGCATGACACAGGTTGCGGCATATTCCTTCCTGGTATTCAATCTCTTATGTGCACCATGCTTTGCGGCAATGGGAGCTATTAAAAGAGAGATGAACAATGCAAAATGGTTCTGGTTTGCAATTGGCTATCAGACAGGGCTTGCATATCTGGTTTCCCTGTGTATTTTCCAGATTGGAAATCTGTTTGTCACAGGAGCTTTTGGAATCGGAACGGTAGTGGCAATCCTTATCATTATCGGATTTATCTATCTGCTGTTCAGACCCTATAAGGAAAGCACAACCTTGAAGGTAAATATGAAGGACCTGGCGAAAGCGAGATAGAACTTTAGTAAGATGGAAGGGGAATCTGCATGATTTTTATGCAGGTTCCTTTTTATATGACCGGGAAACAAAGAGACTTTTGCTTTCAAATGTGCTATGATTAGTTATATCCGAAAATGAGATTGATACAAAGAGGCATAACATGAGTGAAAAGAAAAAGGCGATGATAGCCATGAGCGGAGGCGTGGATTCCAGCGTGGCGGCATATTTAATGACAAAGGCGGGATACGACTGCATCGGGGTTACCATGAAGCTGTACCGCAATGAGGATATCGGCATGGAGCAGGGGAAGACCTGCTGCAGCCTTAGTGATGCGGAGGATGCAGGAGGCGTGGCACGTTCCTTCGGCATGCCTTTTTATGTGCTCAATTTTACTGATGATTTTGAAAAAGAAGTCATAAAACGGTTTGTAAATACCTATATAGAGGGAGGAACCCCCAATCCATGCATTGAGTGTAACCGCTATATGAAATTCCAAAGGCTGTTACAGAGAATGTATGAACTTTCCTTTGACTATATTGTAACAGGGCATTATGCCAGGGTAGAGTATGATGAAGGCCTGGGGCGTTATCTCTTAAAAAAGGGGGTGGATGCGTCCAAGGACCAGAGCTATGTGCTTTATAATCTGACCCAGGAGCAGTTGTCCCACACTCTGTTTCCTTTGGGAGAGTACCATAAAACAGAAATTCGGGATATTGCACAGAGAGAAGGCTTTGTCAATGCGGATAAGCCGGACAGCCAGGATATCTGTTTTGTGCCCGATGGCAATTATGCCCGGTTTATAGAGCAGTACTGCGGGAAAAGCTTTCCGGAG
The DNA here is from genome assembly GCA_964653815.1 of uncultured Lachnospiraceae bacterium. Taxonomy (GTDB): domain Bacteria; phylum Bacillota; class Clostridia; order Lachnospirales; family Lachnospiraceae; genus UBA2882. The sequence goes on along the minus strand of CAZZHJ010000072.1, from coordinate 3,609 downwards.
GGAGATTTTGTCAATGAAGAGGGAGAGGTTTTAGGCAGGCATAAGGGAATGATCAGATACACCATCGGACAGCGGAAGGGGCTGGGACTTGCCCTGCCGGAGTCTTTGTACGTCTGCGAAAAAAGAATGGATACCAACGAAGTTGTGCTGGGGAAAAATGAAAGGCTGTTTCATGATACGCTGGAGGCTTCGGATTTGAACTGGATTGCTTTTGAGGATGTGGACGGACCGGTCCGCTGCAAGGCAAAAATCAGGTACAAGCAGAAGGAAGCGGATGCGGTTATTGAAAAGATAGGAGAAGATAAAGTCAGGGTTAAATTTGATGAGCCTCAGAGAGGCATTACCTGTGGACAGGCAGTGGTGTTCTATGACGGGGATATTGTCCTCGGGGGCGGAAAGATTATAAATCAGGGAAATTAAAGAAATTTCTATGCACCTGTCTTTTATAAAAATGCGGATAAATACGGTCGTCTCCATGTAAAGGAGACGACCGTATGTCAACACTTCGGAGACGACCCTAGGAATTCCCATTCAGTCTGACTGTCTCCAGAACAGCATGGATTTCTTTCTCCGACATCCCGGTAAACTCTAAAGTCAAAAAGTAATTATCGCATTTAACCAAAGTATGTGTCCGTGTCTGCCCGTTTTCATCCTGATCGTCTGTCAGCGCAAATAAGCATCCTGTAGAAGACACATATTCCCGGTTATTTTCGGTTTCATTAGTAATAACGGCAAATTCCGTATTTTCTGCATTCCCCGGGTACTGGTTTAATGTAAAACTGCCGCTTCCATAGGCATAGGTTCCCGATATGGAAAGATCTGTAGGAGCCCCCTCTGAATGCTCATCCGTATGCTCATAAATGTAGTACAGGGTTTCTCCATTGTAATTTTCACTGAAAAGCTGCTCAAAGCCTGCGTCAAGGGCTGCAGTATAATAATCCTCATACCGATACTCCGTAACGTGGTTGGTCTGAACATAGGGAGTCCAGTTTACAGCATCGTCGGAGTCATAGACGGTATAGTTTTCATCGTAGACCTTTTTCTCCACCCAGGCGTTATCGGAAGAACCCTGTTCTTTGCTTAGAAGTGTTGTAGTATCAGGCACGTCAGGCAGGTTCACATCCTGATAGGGAGATTCATATTCTGGTCCCGGTGTTGTCACTTCCCCGGAAGTGGACAAGCCGTGTTCAAATATATTGATGCCGCTGTTATACAAAACCGCCGCGCTGACCGTACCGCCTAATAACAAAAATACTGCTACAGCAGCTGCAATGCCTGCAGCCCGTCTGGACATTTTTCTATAATGAGGGACAGGTGTTTTCTCTTCATTTCTTTTCATAGCTGATTTCTCCTTATTCTTTAGCCGGAGGATGAAATCATCAGGCATTTCTTCCACCGTTTCCAGATTCTGTAAGCGGCATAGCTGTCTGCTGACCTCATCTACCTTTTCATAGTTTTCTTCTTCCATATATTGCTCAAGCTTTTGATTCAATTCTTTTATCAAAGCATTTTGATTGTTCATATGACTCCTTTCTGCGTGGCGGGCCCGCCGTACACTTGAATATGTGTTGAAAATGAAAATGTAACATTTTTGACGATATTATTTTCATAAGGTATTGTGTTGACGCTTAAAAACTATCCAGGTCTAAATCGGCGACGATGCGCCTTACCTTTTTCCGGAGCCGGACATATTTCATCCGAAGGGCGGTTTCATTTAGCCGGAGCTCCCGGGCGATCACCTTCATAGGCTTTTTAAACACGTAATATAATTCGTAAAGCCTTCTTTCTTTGTCATTTAATCTGTCTAATACCTGTTTTAAATAAATGCTTTCATCTATAGAATCCGCATGCTCCATACGGATTTGCTCCAAAATATCCCCTCTGGCATCCACGATTTCCTGTTCTTCCAGAGGAGCTGATTTTGCGGTTTCCCGGAAATAGTCGAGAAGAAGATTTTTGGCAGATACATATAAAAATGCTATAGGATTTTCGTGGGATAGGAAGCCATCGCCCTTTTTATAAGCGATGAGAAAAACCTCCTGGGTAATATCTTCCGCCGCTTCCTTACTCCGGGTTCTGGCTAATATGTAATTGTAAATTTTCGGATAAGTTTCTTTACAAATGTCTTCGAACTGCATTCTGACACCTCCGTCTATATATGTGAGGTACGCATAAATGTAACAGATTTTTGTAAGATGATTATAATAGAAAACAATCTTGGACGTAAAGATGGTTTGCGTTACAGCAGAAAATGCAATATAATAAGCACAAAATAAAATAAAAGGAGCTGCGTCATGAAGAAAATACTGAAAAAATATGTGGAAACCAATCTGGTTATCCGAATTGTAATCGGTCTGGTAATCGGTGCGGTATTGGGGCTGTTGGCTCCCTCATGGAGCGTTATAGGCATATTGGGGAATATATTCGTAAATGCCCTAAAAGCAGTTGCACCGGTGCTTGTATTCGTCCTGGTAATCAGTTCTTTGGCAAATGCGGGAGCGGGAATCGGGAAGAAGTTTAGGACCGTCATTATTTTATATATGTTGAGTACCCTGCTTGCGGCATTTGTGGCGGTTATAGGAAGCGAATTGTTCCCCGTAACTTTATCCTTAACACAGGCGGCAGTGGAAAACACAGCGCCGGAAGGCATCGGGGAAGTATTACAGACCCTGCTGTTAAATATGGTTTCCAATCCCGTAAAGGCAATCGGGGATGCAAACTATATCGGCGTACTGACCTGGGCGGTAGTTTTTGGACTGGCGTTGAAACAGATAGCGGGAGACAACACCAAAAGCGTTCTCCAGAATATCTCGGATGCGGTAACAAAGGCCGTTCACTGGGTTATTAATCTGGCTCCTTTTGGAATTATGGGACTGGTATTTTCTTCTGTATCAGAAAACGGAATGGGTATTTTTACCGATTATGGAAAACTGCTTTTGCTGTTAGTAGGCTGTATGCTGGTGGTTGCGCTGGTTGTGGACCCCTTCATTGCCTGGATCTGTCTCAAGGAAAATCCTTATCCCCTTGTGCTCAGATGTTTTAAGGAGAGCGGTCTGACAGCATTCTTTACCAGAAGCTCGGCAGCGAATATTCCCATCAACATGGCGTTGTGTGAAAAGCTGGGGCTTGACAGGGACGTTTATTCCGTTTCCATTCCTTTAGGGGCAACCATCAATATGGACGGCGCGGCTATTACCATAACGGTTATGACTCTTGCGGCGGCAAATACCATCGGCATTCATGTGGATATACCTACGGCGTTATTTTTAAGCGTGATTGCCGCACTGGGAGCATGCGGTTCATCAGGTGTTGCCGGAGGTTCCCTGTTGTTAATTCCTATGGCATGCTCTTTATTTAATATAAGCAATGATATTGCCATGCAGGTTGTAGGCATCGGTTTTATTATCGGCGTGGTACAGGATTCCTTTGAAACAGCCATTAATTCCTCCGGGGACGTGCTCTTTGCGGCTACGGCGGAGTATATGGAGTGGAAAAAAGAGGGAAGAGCTATTCCTTGGAAAAAGGGATAAGCCCGGGGTAGGCAGTATAAATGATGCAGCAAAAGGAAAGAGCATAGGGCAGACAGCAAAGCGGATATAATTATATATG
>CAZZHJ010000071.1:0-10023 GCA_964653815.1 uncultured Lachnospiraceae bacterium | reverse complement strand
AGAAACACAATTCTTCAGGTGCATGGTCTCTTGCACGCATCTCTTCGTCTTTCATGCCCAGGGACTTCAGCCAATCAATACAGAATTGTCTCCAGTATTTAAACCATTCTAAATCCGTACCTGGCTCGCAGAAAAACTCTAACTCCATCTGCTCAAATTCCCTTGTACGGAAAGTAAAGTTGCCCGGTGTAATCTCGTTACGGAAGGACTTTCCAATCTGTCCGATGCCGAAAGGAATTTTCTTACGGGAGGTTCTTTGTACGTTTTTGAAATTCACAAAGATACCCTGCGCCGTTTCCGGTCTTAAATAAACTGTATTCTTAGCATCCTCTGTTACGCCCTGGAAGGTCTTGAACATCAGATTAAATTCGCGAAGCTCTGTGAAATTGTGCTTGCCGCAGGTAGGACAGGGAATCTGTTTTTCCTGGACAAAAGCCTGCATCTCTTCTTTACTGAAGGCATCGATAGGCTTCTCCAGCGTAATGCCTTTTTCCTCACAGTAATCTTCTATGATTTTATCCGCACGGAAACGCTCATGACATTCCTTACAATCCATCAAAGGATCTGAAAAGCCTGCCAGATGTCCGCTGGCTACCCAGGTCTGGGGATTCATAAGAATAGCACAGTCAACGCCTACATTGTAGGGGTTTTCCATAACGAATTTCTGCCACCATGCTTTCTTTACGTTATTTTTTAACTCCACGCCCAGATTGCCGTAATCCCATGTATTGGCAAGACCGCCGTAAATCTCACTGCCAGGATATACAAAGCCTCTGGACTTTGCTAAAGCCACGATTTTTTCTAATGATTTTTCCATATCTCTCTCCTCTTTCCGCTTTCGTTTTATCTATTCATAAATAATATAAGATAATTTTTCCCCGTCATCGGGCAGAACTGCCGTCTTTTTATCCGTCAGGGTCACTCCCTCGCTTACATGGGAAATCTTCCCGGAAACATTGATATTCACAGCTTCCTCAGAAATTACAATTTTTTTACTTCCCAATTCTAAAACAGCTGTTTCTGATACAGACGCTCCGGTCTCCTGATCGATCATGGGCACAAAAGTATATCCCGCATTATAAGCGTCGGAAACTGTCCCGCAGAAAAACACCTGATTGTGAATCTGGGAATAATCCTCGCTGCCGGAATAAATAATTTTTGTCTTTACCTTATTTTCTCCTTCTTTTTCCTCTACACTATCCAGTTTTACCGTATCCGCTCCGGCCTTTTGGTTATATGTCTGAATCTGTTCGCTCAGCATTTGTTCAAGACCGTCAACGGAATAATAGTCTTTATCAAAATCTGTTATGATGTTTTCCTCCACTGTACCGTCCTTTTTTATCACGACAGTAGTGGTGTCTACATCATTAACCGCACCGCATCCGCTAAGCAATAAGCTTAAGGCTGCCGCTGCTGCCAAAAACACTCTCCTTATTTTCATAATCTACCTCCTGCATACTGCCTAATATTATAGCCGACACTTCCTATATTTTCAAGCCACAATTGACCTTGTTTTTTCCTCCTTGGCTTTTATATCATCAACATATTCCTCTTAATTTATGCAACATCAAATCGAAATGATTTTCTGTTATTGTCCAAAAATATCCCGTAAAACCTCTCTCAGGCGTTCCTTCTCTATAGGCTTCAGAATATAAGCGGCAGGATTCAAAGCCAAAACCTCCTGTATCTTTTTCCGATCCGCCACTCCCGTCAAAAATACGATAGGAATGTAACTGAATTCCTTTTCCGCCCGAATGCGCTCCAAGGTCTCCTTTCCGTCAACTTCCGGCATATCATAATCCAGGAAGATTACATCCGGCACATTTTTTTTCAGCATCCGCATGGCCTCTTCACAAGATTCCGCCACCTCTACGTCATACTGCTTCTGCAGCATGCTTTTCATCATGCGGAGCTGAATCTTACTGTCATCCACCAGCAGAATTTTCCCCCGCTCCATTTCAGACTGCACTGTCTTCTCCTGCTCTGCATCGTTTCCCAGACACCTGTTGATTTGTTCTATTATTGTTTTCATCTGTACAGGTCTTTGTACTTTATAAAACTGTTCATTATCAAGGAAATCCTCAAATATCGCAAATTCTGCACCGGTTCCCACTAAGACCACGGGAATCCCCTGGCAACGCCTTTGTATATATTCAAAAATCTCCCTGTGATGCTCCTCCATGTCGGTAGTGGATATTAAAATCAGTTCCGGAAGCTCCATTTTCAGAATCCCTTTTACCATTTTAGGATCCTCGGAACCCAGCTGTACCTGAAAATATTTCCCCAGTATCCGATTCATGTTTTCAATAGTAGTGTTAAATTCTCCTACCAAAAGTATCTTTTTCATATCCAAAGTTCCCCTTCCTCATCTTCGATATCCATCGGCTCTGACCTAAGAACGCTCATATGTCCCTTATGTCTTGCTATTTCCTGTAACAAAACAGGATGCAGCAGCCTTATCCGCTCTATGTCCTCTTCCATTGCCGCTACTTCCAAAAGTCTAGCGACCTTGGATAAGATCAATGCGCCGATCATTGCCGTATTGCTCTTAAAAGCATGTACCTGCGTCTGATACTCCTTCAATGTCCGCTTCCATGATGCCCCTTTCTTGTCCCCCGACAAAACCGCAGTTCCCAATTCTTCCAGTGTAGAAGCCGTATCGTCAAGGGAATCATACACATCCAGCATGGTCATTTTCAAAAGCTCTTCCTCTTCAAAATACTGCTTTGCATAGGAAATGTCAATTTCATCCATATCCGGAATAATTCTTTCCTCTCCATGCGCCTCTTTTTTCTGCCCTGTTTCCACCTGTTCCATTTGGGGCTTTTCTTCATCCGTGGAATCTGCTCCGGCTTTTCCGGAAACTATTTCTATTCCCGGCACATATTGTAAAATAAATGCCTCCAGCTTATCTCCTTGTATCGGCTTCGAAAGATAATCCGCAAATCCCTCCTGTAAATACTTTTCCTTTGCTCCCGTTACCGCATTAGCCGTCAGAATTATTACCGGCACATCCTTACAAAGGCTTTTTTCCATATTTTCCATCCTGTGGAACGTCTCTATACCATCCATCTGAGGCATCATATGATCCATAAAAATAATATCATATTTTTCCTGCTTAACCCGTTCCAGGCATTCATATCCGGAAGCCGCCTCTGTGATCGTAACCTTCGTCTGCTTTAACAGATTCCGAAATACTCTACGATTTATCTCATTGTCATCCACAAGAAGCACCTTTACATCCGGCGCTGTAAATCCCGGATGATAATCCGTTTCCTGATAAAGATGTTTGCTTCGTTCTTCAAAATTGCCAATAGCAGTTTCCGAAACCACCGGCTGGATCAGGTCAAAGTAAAATGTTGTACCCTGCCCGTATACGCTTTCCACCTCCAGCTTTGCCCCCATCATATTTAGAAGCTCCACCACAATGTTCATTCCCAGTCCGGTTCCTTCCACATTTCTGTTTCTCGTCTCCTCAATCCGTTCAAAGGCGGCATAAAGCTTTGGCATATCCTCTTCTTTGATACCAATCCCGGTATCTCTGATTTCAAAATGAAGCTGTTCTCCTTCCTCTTTTCTGACTCCCGACACCACCAGGCTCACGCTGCCCTTTTCGGTGTATTTCATAGCGTTATTTAACAGATTTACCAGAATCTGCCGGATTCTCACATCATCTCCCAACAGGCCGTTGGGTATGGTTTCCTCTACCTGTATCAGGAATTCCAGATTCTTGTCCCTTGCCGCCACAAACACCATATGAACAACGTCATTCAACAGACTGTCAAGTTCATACTCAACCGGCAGAATCTCCAGCTTGCCGGACTCTATCTTAGACGTGTCCAGAATATCATTAATAAGACCAAGCAGCGCTCTTGCCGACGTTTTGATGTCCATGGAATATTTCTTTATCTCGGGATCCGCGCTTTCCCGCAGTATCATCTCATTCATACCAAGTACTGCATTGATGGGCGTCCGTATCTCATGGGACATTTTTGCAAGAAAATCCGTTTTTGCCTGATTAGCCATAGTCGCAATGACCGTCTGCTTCTCAAGCTCCATCATATAATTCCAATTCTGGGTAACATCACTGACGATCAGCATTTTCCCATAGATCACATCATCCTGTATCATATTTTTTGCATGAATTTCATAAATCCTGTCATCTATGGAAAGCTTTTCTTCATTTTCCAAAAATTCTTCCAAGGTGTCCAGCACATGCTGGTAATCCCCTCCTGCAATTTCGGGATAAATACTAATGATCTGCTGATTGGCATAAATAAGCTTATTGCTTTCATCCAACACCATAAGGCCATCGGCAAATTCATCCATGACAGTATCCTTTGCCAGTTCCACCGCATCCAGCAGATTATAGCGCACCATGGCAATCAGCAGCAAAATGGTACAGATCAGATATGCCGGAAGGGTTGAATCATATCCCTTCATAATCCCGCTGAAATAAACGGCAAAGCCCGTTCCCGCAACTATGGCAATGATCGTCAGGTATAAAATCTGCATTTTTTCCCTTGCAATCCGTGCCTGCCGGTATTTCCAAAAGCCGGTTCCCACTATGATCAGCAGATAGACGAGAATCAATATGCTATAAGTCATATAAATCGGACTGTGCCCCAGAACGAGGTGTGGAAAATATCCTTCGTCCACAAAATCTATACTGCTGTAAAACAGAAAATGACGTTCACAGGTAAATACAAGAAGGGTAACACCCATATGTATGCCGCACATGAAACAGAGTATGGCTTTGGGTATCTTGATCCTGTAATACTGCATGGTAAAAAGAAAGGTCGCCAGTATGATATAGGGCTTTCCCAGATATAGAAACTTGACTGCCTGTAACGCTGTTTCCTTGGTTGTGGACTGAATTTCAAACAAATATCCCACAAAATTTATCAGGGTTGCCACAATCACGATCAACAGACTGACCCGCAGCTTTGAGGGTTTCTGCCATATAATATAAAAGATTTCCATCGCCAGCACAAAAATGCCGATATACTGAATCCAGACAAATACTGTAAACATTGTTTTTCCTTCCCCCTATTTCTTTTGAATCAGTTCCTCTAAAATTTCCATGCTCTTAAATTTCTTTCCGCCAAATCTTTTCCTGTATTCCTCCGCACACTGCGCCAGTTCCTTTAGCACTTCGTCAGAAACCACAAAGGTGTAGAGCTTATCCAGTCCTGCCGCCGCCACATATTCTATGGCATATCTGGTGTCTGAAAGAATCGTCACATCCCCGGGCACTCCGGGAAACTCCCCGTTTACCACCAGGGCTTTCATCTCAAATATGTATCTGACCAGTTCATTAGGAATGGCAGGCAGTAAAAGCGCCCTCAGGGACTGATAAAGAAGGCTCAGCATATCCCTCTCATCATTATTTTCCCTTGTATAATAATCCGCTATATCCAGAAAGTACATACCGTAAACAGCGCCCTCTAAATCCTCTCTGAATCCGTCAAAATAATTGGAAATCTCCCCATCCACAAGGCTATAGGAATTCCTGCCTTCATATAGCTTGAATGTGCCGAAGCAAAAGGGATTGGTACGTGCCATCAGCTTGCTGTTCTGCCTTCTGGCTCCTTTTGCAAAAGCGGATATCTTGCCCCGTTCCTTGGTAAGCACCAGCACTCTTCTGTCATATTCTCCCATGGGAAGCGCCTGTAAAATCATCCCTGTCACTATTACAAAATCCTGCATGCCCTACAGTTTCCTCCCCTTTCCCGTCTTCGCTTGTCATTTGACCTGCATCATTTCTGGCCGCTGCTTCTCTATAAATCAAGTAATCTTCTATTCTGCCCGTTTTGTAAAACTGCTGCCACTCTTTTATCTCCATAACTAAGTACCCTCCCTTTTACACGACTATGTTTTATCCGTTTTCTAAAAAGTAGGGTCTTCTATTTCTGTTTTTCTATGCGGTTATTCCCTCATATAAAATTGGTAGTTTTTACAACTGGGTATCCTTGGGATTATAGCCGAAATTTTTCAGCAGGAAATCGCTGTCCCGCCAGTCCTTCTTTACTTTTACCCAAAGCTTTAAATTGACCTGGCACTCCAAAAGGTCCTCGATTCCCTTTCTGGCATTTGTCCCGATTCTTTTCAGCATGCTGCCGCCTTTACCGATAATGATACCCTTTTGAGAATCTCTTTCGCAGATAATGGTGGCATCCACATCCATGATTTTTTTCCTCTTTTTCATGGCGTCAACGGAAACGGCAATACCATGAGGGATTTCATCCTCCAAAAGCCTTAAAGCCTGCTCCCTGATCAGCTCCGCCACGATCTGCCGCTCCGGCTGGTCCGTCACCGTATCCTCATCATAAAACATGGGACCGTAGGGCAGATAGTCAAAAATCGTTTTCAGCAAATCCTCTGTACCCTCCCCGCTTTTTGCCGAAACGGGAATAATCTGGTCAAAGTCCATTTCCTTGCGGTATGCATCTATGTATAAGAGCAGTTCTTCCTTTTTTTGTACCTTGTCAATTTTATTAATCAATAAAATAACTGGTGTTTTTGCCTTTTTCAGCTGTTCTATAATATGCTTTTCGCCTGCTCCTATATAATCCGTAGGCTCTACCAGAAATAAAATAACATCCACTTCTTTTAAGGTATGCTCCGCCACATTTACCATATAATCACCCAGCTTGTTCTTAGCCTTGTGAATACCAGGCGTATCCAGAAAAACAATCTGTCCCCTCTCGTCGGTATAAACGGTCTGGATCCTGTTTCTGGTGGTCTGTGGTTTGCTGGATGTAATTGCTATTTTCTGCCCGATCAAACGGTTCATCAGTGTGGATTTTCCCACATTGGGTCTGCCGATTAAAGTGGCAAACCCCGTTTTTATCTGTTTTTCCATGTGTTTTTGATTCTCCCTGTATCCTTTTACCTGCTGTTTTACATGTCTTATTTTCAGATGATTTATTTATACCGTCCCTATGAGATTTTCGATATGTTCAAATAAATCACTGTTATTCTTAATCTTTTCTTCTCCGCCGATTACACAGATATAGTTTTCTTCCATGAAAGCCTCTATATATGCTGCAAGGCTGCGAATCGTCTTATCATCGGTCTGAAGCAGTTCATCCCTTTCCTTCTGCTCCATTTCATAATCATAATCCACAAAATAAGCCGACATGGACCGTATGCCCTTTGCCTGAGGCGTTAAAGGCATGTCTTTATCGCTGATGGCTCCAATGACATATTTGGTCATGGTGCGCTCATCAGCCCTGAAATTCCTGATATATTCCGCCGCCTTTTCATATACTTCCAGGGTTTCCTTCAGATTCGGGTCCCTGTAGGAAACAAAATAGCTTTCTCCCGTATTGCGGAAATTGTTCATACAGCCGTAAGCGCCGCCCTTTACCCTCACATTAAGCCAGAGATAGTCATAACCCATCATAACCTTCAAAACCTTTAAAGCGCCATTATAAGCCAGTCCCTTGTCCTTAAAGCTGCCGCACCGGCATACATACTGAACCTGTCCCGAGGTTTTAAAGCCTTCATTATAGGCTTTTGGCACAATTTCGATTCTTTCTTTTCCCATCTGCCCATCAAAGAGTTTCTCCCTGAAAGAAGGAAGTAATGCGGCTATCTCTTCAAGGCCTTCTTTTGTGCCCGTATAATCCGCCATAAACGCCTCTTTTTTGCAGATATTCCGCACCAGTTCCTGCAAATTTCCGATTAATTCATCGGATTTCGCATCAAAATCCTTAATCAGCTTATCCAGCTTTTTATAAAAAGCGATTCCCCTAAGCTGCTCCTCAATATATGCAGTCTTATTGAAATAAGACGCCGCCCTCAGCTCTGCCGCCGCATGGCTGGAGCTTTGCAGATTTGCCTCCAGCTTGGATTTGGTCTCCTCCAGGATTTCCAAAAGCCGCTTTTTATCCGTAAAATCCGTTTCCAGCAAAAGTTCTCCCATAATATCGAAGGCATTATCCGCCTGTCCGTATAATGCCTTCGCCTTACATTCTACATGGAGCCTGATGATTTCATCATCCTTGGCATTGGCATAGGAATTAATAACAGGGGCCACTCCACCCGTATTGATATAGATTTCATTAAAGAAATCTCCATAGCTGTGGCGTTTGGTATCCATCAGCCCCCAGACAGACTTTAATACGGCAAGGGTAAAAAGCTGCTCCTCCTTTAAATCGGAAATATCAAAAACGAGCCTGATATAGGATACTCCGTTTGTAAACAAATCGTGAAATAAAATCTTTATCCCATCCCTTTCGATAATCTCATTTACAAAGGGCTCTGCCTCTTTTTTCATATCCTCACGTTTGAGCATGGGGATTTTGGCAAGGTCTTCCGGCGAATCCTCCTCTTCCTGATACTCTTCTAATGCCTTGGTATCCTCTATAAGCCTTGCAATCTGGCTGTCCGTCAGCTGTTCTTTAAATGCTGACAGCTTTTCTGAAAGTTTCTTTTCCTTCTCCACATTCAGTCCGGGCTTTGGCACCACACAGACGTAAGACTTATGGGCATTGTCCAAAAGATAGGTTCCAATCAGCCTTTCAAAATAGTCTGTCTCAATTCTTTCTTTTAATAAAGCAAAAGTTTCATTTGCCTCCACATGCATAAAGGGGCTATTCACATCATAAAGCCAGCTGTCAAACATCTGTAAACCATACATAAGGCCCTTGGGATAGGAGCCGAAATCCGCCTCCCTGTATTTGAATTCAAAGTAATTTAAGCCCGCTTTCAATGCCTTTTTGGAAATTCCTTCCTTCCTAAGGCGATTTAATTCCTCTTCAATGGTTCCGATAAATTCATCCTTCTGCTCTAAATTGGCATTTTTTGCAACAATAGAGAAATATGGCTGGTAGATACCGTTATCGTAAACGCTGTAAATCTCCGTTCCGATGCCCTTATCCGTCAGAGCCTGCTTGATAGGCGCTCCCGGCGCAGTACAAAGGGCATAGTCCAGAATCTGGAATGCAATGTATTTTTCCTTGTCCAGCACATTGCCCACCACCGCATTATAGGACAGGTAGGTATTATCCCGTTCTGATTCGTCTGTAGTAATGGAATACTCCTTTACTACGTCCACAGGCTTTGCAAAGGGTTTCTGTTCATTGATTTCAGAATCCACCTCAAGATAGTCAAAATCAGAAAGGTAATGCTTATCCAGCCAGTTCAGCCGCTCTTCCATATCCATATTTCCATAAAGGTAAATATAGCTGTTGGAAGGATGATAGTATTTTTTGTGGAATTGTAAATATTCCTCATAGGTCAGTGTCGGAATGTCATCGGGGTCTCCGCCGGATTCAAAGGCATAGGTATTGTCAGGAAACAAAGTATTTAAAACTGCACGGTCCAACACATCGTCGGGAGAAGAAAAGGCTCCCTTCATTTCATTGTAAACCACGCCGTTTATTTTCAGCTCTCCGTCGGGCTTGTCCAGTTCATAATGCCAGCCCTCCTGCATAGAATTTTTCTTTTCTTTAAAAATATTAGGGTAAAAGACCGCATCCAGATAAACGTCCATGAGATTTTTAAAATCCGTGTCGTTGCAGCTTGCCACGGGATATACTGTTTTGTCGGGATAGGTCATGGCATTTAAGAAGGTGTTTAAGGAGCCTTTTACCAGTTCGACAAAAGGGTCCTTGACGGGAAATTTGCGGGAACCGCATAAAACGGTGTGCTCCATGATATGTGCCACTCCCGTGCTGTTGTCGGGGGTAGTGCGGAAACCGATGTAAAATACTTTGTTGGGGTCGTCATTTTCCATGACTACTACTTTTGCTCCGCTTTTTTTGTGCATGAGCAATGCCCCTTTGGAATTTAAATCGGGGATGTCTCTTAATTCTTTTATTTCGTAAGCTTTGCAGGCTTCTAAATTCATGGATGGTTCCTCCTCGTCTTGTCTGTTATCAGTATTCTCAGTATAGCATGAGTTCATTCTAAATACAAAGAAAAGGAGAAGGGAATTGAAAAAATGTTTGGAGGGGGTGAAGAGACGGGGCGGAGGGCATTTTGAGGGGCCGGCGGCAGAAAACCGCGGGGAAT
>CAZZHJ010000070.1:0-10070 GCA_964653815.1 uncultured Lachnospiraceae bacterium | reverse complement strand
TTTCTCCAACGTCCTGTTGGAGAATTGCTGTGTATGGAACGGAACATTAAGAAAATCTAATGTTCTGCACAAAAGCACACGGGAAGGAAATAATTTCTCCCTCGGTCCTAAGGTTTTTACCGCCCGTTTGCCCCGGGAATTCGGTGTCGATAGTATAAGTTGTACAATGAAGGAAGAGGTGTTTGGATGGTTCTCGGTCTGTTAGAGGAAAGTATGATTGTTGAAATATATGAGGGAAAAATGCAGGAGGATTTTGCCAAGGGGGAGATTAAACCGCTTGCCAGGATACTGGAATTGTGCGGGCAGGGGAAGTATTTCTGTTATGGGCTTTATGATGAAGAGGAACTTGCAGGATATTGTTTTCTGGTGGTTTCAGAGGAACGGGATGCGGTGTTGCTGGATTATTTTGCGATTTCTAAAGAACTGCGGGGGAAGGGACATGGAAGTATTTGCTTGGCATTGTTAAAAGAGGAAATAGAGAGACAGAAATTCGGGACTTTGATTCTGGAGGTGGAGAATCCACGGTTTGGGAAGGATGAAGAGGAGAAGGCGCTGCGGCGCAGGAGGATTGGCTTTTATATCAGAAACGGGATGACTTTGACGCATCTTAGGATTTTTCTCTATGATGTGGAATATCTTGTGATGACGGAGAAAAAACAGGAGATGTTTCTTGCAGCAGAGCAGATTTATCATACATATCAGGTGTTATTGAAACCGGATAAGATAGATACAAAGCTGAGAATTTCCACAAATATCAGGTGCTTTGCAATGGATATGGACAGGACTGCCCTGGGAGAAGACGGGAAATTGTCACCGCGGACAAAAAATGCTATTGCGGAAGCTGTGGATAAGGGGATTCATGTCATTGTTGCAAGTGGCAGGGCTTATGATACGCTACCGGAAGAGATTACGGTGCTTCCGGGTATAGAATATGCCATTTCCTCTAACGGCGCCTCAGTATGGCATAAGGGAGAGTGTATTCGGCGAAATGTGCTGGGCAGGGAAGCGGTAACTGCTCTTTTGGCAGCATATGAAAGGGCAAAGAAGGAATTTCCGGTGACAATAGAAGTGTTCTGGCGGGGAAAAGCTTTTTGTGAACAGGAATACTTTGATAGTCCGGGGCTTTTTGGTTCCCAGAGAGCGGTGAAATATGTGCAAAGCACCAGGAAAGTGGTGGAGGATGCAGAGAGATTTGCCATGGAGCATATTGATGAAATGGAAAGCATTGATTTTATCAGTGCAGATAAGGCGGGCAGGGAAAGTCTGAAACGGGAACTGGATTCCACCATAGGGGATATTTCCATTACATCCTCCATAGAACATCTCATTGAAATTTCCGGCAGGAATGTTTCCAAGGGGGAAAGCCTGAAATGGCTGTTAAATGAGCTTTCTATTGAAAGGGAAGAATGTGTGGCATTTGGGGACGGGGATAATGATGCGGATATGCTTTCCTATGCGGGAATCGGCATTGCAGTGGAAAATGCCTCACAACTTGCAAAAAATAGCGCGAATTTTGTGACAAAAGCGCACTTTCAGGATGGTGTTGCGATTGTTGCGGAAGAAATCCTGCAAAATGTGTAGAAAATAATGAAACATTGTTGTAAACTGAAAGTAGCTGGCAAAAGAACGGAATAGATGATAAAATTAAATTACCTATGAAGAGAATAAACGAATAAATGCCAAGGGGGATATAACACATGATATTTAAATGTAGGAACTGTGGCGCCAATACGGTATGGTCGCCTGAAAAAGACAGCATGTGCTGTCCTCACTGTGACAGTTTAGACAGTGAAGAGGCAGTGAGCAGTGCCGATATGTTTCAATGTGCTGCCTGTGGAGCACCTATGCAGCCCAAGCAGTATGACAGTGCAACCAAATGTGAGCATTGTGGGGCATATACTATTTTTGAAGAGAGAATCAGCGGAGAGTATCTGCCTCATCTGATTCTTCCCTTTAAGGTTGGCAAACAGAAAGCAAAGGAACTGATTAAGCAGGAGTTTGGCAAGAAATTATTTCTGCCCTCTAATTTTTTGAAGGAATCCTATCTGGATAAAATGGAGGGAGATTATATTCCCTTTTTCCTTTTCGATTTTGACTGCCATTACAGATTTGCAGGAAAGGGAAAGAAAATCAGACGGTGGACATCGGGGAATATGGAATATACAGAGACTTCCATTTTCCAGATTTACAGGGATATGGATGTGGATTTTTCAAGGATTCCCACAGATGCGTCCATTGCCATGCCCGATGGGGAAATGGATTTGTTAGAGCCTTATAATTACGGGGAAATGACAGGATTTGAGGCAAAATATATGTCGGGCTTTTTAGGAGAGAGGTACAGCGTGTCCAAGGAGGCTTTAGAGCCCCGAGCAAGGCAGAAGGCAAGGAATGATGCCGGCGCCCTTATGAGGAGCAGCATTACAGGATATAACAGCGTTACGCCGGAAATGGATGACTGCCAGTGCAGGACAAAAGCGGAAAATTATGCGCTGCTTCCCGTATGGAATTATACCTATCGCTTTAAAGGAAAAGATTACTTTTTCAGACTCAACGGACAGACAGGCAAGCTGGTAGGAAAAGCTCCCATATCCATAGGGAAGATGACTATTTATGCCGCAACGCTTTTTGGATGTATCATGGCAATCGGCTCTTTGATTAACGGAATACTGGGGGTAATCTGATATGAAAAAATATTTAAAACATTTTTGTTTTCTATTTATTGCGGTAGGTGTACTGCTGATAATATTTATTGCAGTATCCGTTACAAAAAAACCGCCGATAGGATACGTTCGTACCAATTCTCAGGAAGAGGAAAGGGTATTTGATTACGCAGATAAGCTGACGGATGAAGAGGAAGAAGCCCTACGGGAACTGATTGCCGATAAAGAAGTCATGATCGGATGTGATATTGTCCTGGTAACGATTCAGATTATGCCATGATGAATTATGCTGATGATTTTTACGATGAAAGAAAGTACGGCTTTAATAAACCATGGGGAGATGGAGCCCTTTATCTGGATAACTGGGCAAACGGATACTGCTGGTTTTCCACCTGTGGCAGGGTAGAGAACCGGTATTCCTCCCAGGCTATCGACAATCTGATTGATGAAGTGTGTCTTACAGTAAATAATAACCCTTATGGCGCATACAGGACCTATGTGGAATCCTTAAGCCGCAAGATGTCTAATCAGGGAACGGTGGGTTCTATTCCTGTGTTATATATTTGGGGAGCAGCATTTATCATAACCCTTGTTTACGTTATCATAGGAGTGGTCAACAATAAAGGAAAGAAAACAACCACTGCCAATACTTATGTGGCAGGAGGACAGCCCTTGTTCCATGACAGACGGGATATTTTTGTAACCAAGCATACCACCAGCAGGCGTATTGAGAGCAGTAGTGGTGGCGGAGGTGGTGGCGGACACCATATATCCTCTGGCGGACATTCCCACGGCGGCGGCGGCGGCAGGCATTAAGGCTTACTGTCTGATTTCGTCAAAGGTCATGTTCAGGGCTTCGGAAATGGTGTAGCTTAGCCGTTTGATAACGGCGTCCACATCTTTGCCCGTTACATACATATTGTTCAATTCCTGAAGCATGGTGTTGGAGCATTCGTCCTGCAGCACATGCAGGTCAATGGAGTGGTTGGATTTTTCAGAGAAATCCTCCAAAGCATCCCATACGATAGTAGCGGCGTCCACAACGGTTGGAATGCCGATAGCGATAACAGGAACGCCCAGACTTTCTTCGGTCAGGGCGTTTCTGTGGTTTCCTACGCCGGAACCGGGATGGATGCCCGTATCGGTAATCTGTATGGTGCGGTTCAGGCGGTGGAGGGTCCTGGCTGCAAGGGAATCGATGACGATGACCATATCAGGAGAGGTCTGGTCTATGACGCCCTTGATGATTTCGGCAGTCTCCATACCGTTTTGGGCCATAACGCCGGGGGCTAAGGAACTGATGGAGTGCATTCGGTTCTTGTCATAGGCCGCCGTGCCGTATTCCATGATAATATGCCTTGTGATACAGAGGTTATCGATAACATGGGGGCCTAAGGAATCGGCGGTCACATCCCTGTTGCCAAGGCCGATCACAAGGATGGATTTTTCCTTTTCAAAATCGGGAATCAGGTCTTTTAAAATTTCGGAAAGATGGGCGGATACCTCTCGGTGGCTTCCTTCATCAGGAACATCGAGAGTGGGGGCTTCTATGGTAATATAGGTCCCCATAGGCTTGCCCAGGGCTTTTGCGGCATTTTTGGTAGTAATGGAAACATTGGTGATGTATACCTGGTCCTCTTCAAATTTTTTTTCGTGTACCTCGATTCCGTGGATGTGGGTAGAGGATTCCTCAACGGTTTCACGGGCTTCTAAAGCTAAATCGGTTCGAATCTGTTGTATCTGCATAACATGCCTCCTTGCGTGGAAATTACCGGATAGCCACAAAGTGTTAATCTGCGGCTTTTTCATTGGTATTTTTTCCAGAAATTTATGAAATATGTATTGACATTAAAAACAGTTTCAGCTATTATAATATGCGTGTGTTCGCATTAGTCTGCCCGTGTCTGGATGAAGTGTGACACCGGCATAGAGATATGACTATTAGATAATAGGAGGTGTGAGTCATGGCTAACATCAAATCTGCTAAGAAGAGAATTTTGGTAAACAGAACAAAGGCTGAGAGAAACAAAGCGATCAAATCCGGCGTTAAGACTTCTATCAAGAAAGTTTACGCAGCAATTGATGCAAAAGATGCAGATGCAGCAAAGGCAGCATTAAAAGATGCTACTGTTGCAATTGATAAAGCAGCTACCAAAGGCGTTTATCATAAGAACAATGCATCCAGAAAGGTTTCCCGTTTAACAAAAGCTGTTAACGGCATTGCCTAGTTTTTGGAATAGAATCATAATCCTGTCATGCGGAGCCGTCATTCCGTATGACAGGATTTTTTTATGTGCAGGGGCATAGACAGGCATTTTCACTCATATATTTAACTGGTGATAACATGAGAAGGACATGGGTAAGAGGAAGGCAGGAAAACATGCTTTTTGGGCTAGCTGTGAGCTGTCTGTTGTTTTTGATGTCTTTGGGTTTAAAGGAACAATTATTCTGCCTGGTATATCCGGGCATTTCCTATATTTTGGATGAATACGGTGCGGATAACAGAATCTGTAAGATGACTGCGGGATTTTCCAACGGTTATTACGGTTATATGGAAAATTACATGGCACCTTCGGTATATGTGGAAAACACTGCCGGAGCCAAAAACCTGTTACTGGAATACGAATTGAATCCCAGTGAAATTGAGGAGGATGAGAGACGTAATGAAGGTCTGGCAGAGGATGAAAGCATGGACGGGGTCTTTTTGACCCAGGGACAACAGGATGAGATTATGGCGGAAAATGAAGCGGCTGGCGGTTCAAAGGAATTTATCAGGGCGGAGGCTCCCGCACAGGTGCTGGATTATGAAAAACTGCTGGATTTTACATATCTTAAGAAACATTTTTATACAGTGGACAATTCTACAGATGTGGGTGCAGACAGGCTGAATGCCAGGTCAATGCTGGAATATGATGCTACCATTTCCCAGGATTCTTCCAAACCTCAGATTTTGATTTACCACACCCATTCTCAGGAGGCATTTGCAGACAGTATTCCCGGAGATACTTCTACAACGATTGTGGGGGCAGGGGAAAAACTGGCGCAAATACTGCGGGATGAGTACGGATTTAATGTGATACACCATACGGGAGTATATGACGTGGAAAGTAGGGATTACGCCTATTCTGCAGCAGGCCCTGCCATTGAACAGATTCTCGCGGAAAATCCGTCCATAGAAGTGATAATCGATTTACATAGGGATGGCGTTGCAGATACCACCCGGCTGGTCAGCAATGTGGGGGGAAGGCCCACAGCACAATTTATGTTTTTTAACGGTATGAGCTATTTGAAAAGCAAAGGTGATATTGACTACCTGGTCAATCCTTATATAAAAGAAAATCTGGCTTTTTCCTTCCAGATGAAGCTGGCGGCAGAGGAATATTACCCCGGCTTTTCCAGGAACATCTATTTAAAGAGCTTGCGATATAATATGCACTATCGGGAGAAGAGCCTGCTCATTGAAGTAGGGGCACAGACCAATACGGTAGAAGAGGTCATGAATGCCATAGATCCCATTGCACATATTCTCGCTATGGTATTAAAAGGAGAAAAGCCGTAGGTAAATATTTTCTTTTAGGATTCCAGATTTTTAAATGCTGTGGAAAGCATCAGTTTAATTCTGTTTAACTGGTTTACTTCGCTGGCGCCCGGGTCATAGTCGATAGCTACAACATTACTGTCCGGGTACTGACGCCGCAGTTCTTTGATGACGCCTTTGCCCACTACATGGTTGGGAAGACATCCAAAGGGCTGGGTACATACGATATTGGGAGTCCCCGAATGAATCAGCTCCAGCATTTCTCCGGTGAGGAACCAGCCTTCACCAGTCTGGTTGCCGATGGAAACAATTGTCTTTGCATACTCCACCAGATCATAAATATTTGCCGGCGGGTCAAAATGCCTGCTTTCACGTAAGGCTTTTGCCGCAGGGGCACGGAGTTGGTTAATTGCCCAGATGCCGAGACGGCTGGTACGAGCTGTCTTTTTGGACATGCCCAGTTCCTTTGCCTTGTAAATCTGGTTGTAGAAGCAGTACATCATAAAATCCAACAGATCGGGGCAGACTGCCTCGGCGCCTTCCTGTTCCAAAAGCTCTGCCAGATGGTTATTGGCTTCAGGCAGGAATTTAACAAGGATTTCGCCTACAATACCAACCCGGGGCTTTTTCACATCCGTAATGGGCAGATTGTCAAAATCAGAAATAATCTGTCGGCACATTTTCCTGAATTTAAAATAGGAAAGATGCTTTGCCGAGACAAATTCCTGGCATTCCTTCAGCCATTTCTTATGTAGGGCATTGGCAGCGCCTTTCTCTTGTTCATATGGACGCATGCGATAGAGACAACGCATGAAAATATCTCCGAAAATTGCTCCGTAAACAGCGCGCATCAGCAGATTGACATTCAATTTAAAGCCGGGATTGCTTTCAAGTCCGGACATATTTAAGGAAATAACCGGAATATGAGAAAGCCCTGCTTTAGCAAGAGCGCGGCGGATAAAACCGATATAGTTGGTAGCACGGCAGCCTCCGCCTGTCTGGGTAATGATAACGGCAACTTTATCTAAGTCATATCTGCCGGAATTTAAGGCATTCATAATCTGTCCAACCACAATAAGGGAAGGATAACACGCGTCATTATTAACATATTTCAATCCTGTATCCACTGCATGACGGTTATTTTCGGGAATAACCTCAAAATTGTAGCCGCAGGCTTTAAAAGCAGGCTGTAAAACCTCAAAATGGATAGGGGACATCTGAGGACAGAGAATGGTATATTCCTTTCTCATCTCCTCTGTAAACACAACCCGTTCTAAAGCGGTAGAGTGTACGATACGTTCTTCTTTTTTCTGCTCCTTTACGCGGAGAGCGGCAATCAGGGAGCGGACACGAATACGGGCAGCGCCCAGATTGTTGACCTCATCGATCTTCAGGCAGGTGTAAATTTTTCCCGAACCTGAGAGAATATCGTTTACCTGGTCCGTTGTAACGGCGTCCAGACCGCATCCGAAGGAGTTGAGCTGAATCATATCCAGATTATCTGTAGTCCGCACATAAGCGGCGGCGGCATAGAGCCTGGAATGATACATCCACTGGTCGGATACTACCAGGGGTCTTTCCGGTTTCCCCAAATGGGAAATGCTGTCTTCCGTTAATACGGCAATGTCATAGGAATTAATCAACTCGGGAATGCCATGGTTGATTTCCGGGTCTATATGATAAGGACGACCGGCAAGGACAATTCCCCGTCTGCCTGTTTCTTCCAGATATTTTAAGGTTTCTTCTCCCTTTTTACGCATATCATCACGGGCGTTTTCTAATTCTGCCCAGGCTTTTTCAACCGCATCCCGTACCTCATGAGAAGGAATCTCGGGGAATTCCTTTACCAATGTATCCGCGATTGTTTTGGGGTCACGGAAATTCAGGAAAGGATTCTGGAACCGGATTTCTCCGCGGCCGATTTCTTCCACATTGTTCTTGATATTCTCGGAATAAGCGGTAACGATAGAGCAGGTATAATGATTATTGGCCCCTTCTACCTCGTCCCGCTCATAAAACAGGGCGGGATAAAATATGTAATCCACTCCCTGCTTAATCAGCCATGATACATGCCCGTGGGCAAGCTTTGCAGGATAGCACTCGGATTCGCTTGGAATGGACTCGATGCCCAGCTCATAAATCTTATGAGTGGAAGCGGGAGAGAGCGCTACCCGGTATTTCAACTGTGTAAAGAAGGTAAACCAGAAAGGGTAGTTTTCATACATATTCAGTACCCTGGGAATACCTACGGTACCACGCTGTGCCATGTCCGCAGAAAGAGGCTCATAGCCGAAAATCCTCTGGTTTTTATATTCAAAGAGATTGGGCAGTTGATTGGCATTTTTTTCTTTGCCGATTCCCCGTTCACAGCGGTTTCCGGAAATAAACTGACGTCCGCCGGAAAACTGGTTGATGGTAAGGCGGCAGTTGTTGGTACAGCCCTTACATTTTGCCATACGAGTAGTAAATTCCAGGGATTTAATCTTCTGGATGGATAACATAGTGGTTCCTGCAGCTGTTTCGCAGCCCTCACATGCTCCATCCGCTTTTTCGTGATAACGTTCTTTGGCAATGAGGGCAGCCCCAAAGGCGCCCATAATACCCGCAATATCAGGACGGACCGCTTCACAGTCCGCTATTTTTTCAAAGCTTCGCAATACGGCGTCATTATAAAAGGTACCGCCCTGTACTACAATCTTTTTCCCAAGCTCAGAGGCATCGGAAACCTTTATTACCTTAAATAAGGCATTTTTTATAACGGAATAAGCAAGCCCGGCAGAAATGTCTGCAACAGAAGCGCCTTCCTTTTGCGCCTGTTTTACTTTGGAATTCATAAATACCGTACAACGGGTGCCAAGGTCAATGGGATGGGCAGCAAACAGCGCTTCCTTTGCAAAATCCTCCACACTGTAATTCAGGGACTGGGCAAAAGTCTCAATAAAAGAGCCGCAGCCTGAAGAACATGCTTCGTTCAGCTGTACGCTGTCTACGGTCTGATTTTTAATTTTAATACATTTCATATCCTGTCCGCCGATATCCAGGATACAGTCCACGTCAGGGGCAAAGAATGCCGCGGCATAGTAATGAGCAACGGTTTCCACCTCGCCCTCATCTAAAAGAAAGGCCGCTTTCATCAATGCTTCGCCGTATCCGGTAGAGCAGGAGTGGACAATCTCTGCACCCTCCGGTAACTTGTCATAAATATCGCAAATAGCGGAAATCGCCGTTTTCAAGGGACTTCCGTTGTTGTTACTGTAAAAAGAATAGAGTAGCCTGCCATCTTCGCCGATTAAGGCTACCTTGGTGGTTGTAGAGCCTGCATCGATTCCAAGATAACAGTTTCCTTCGTATTCTTCCAGTTTGCCTGTAGCGACTTTGCTGCTGTCATGACGTCCGGTAAATGCTTCATATTCTTCATCAGAGGCAAAGAGAGGCTCCAGACGTTCCACCTCAAATTCCATTTTAATGCCGTTTGATAATTTATCCGCCATTTCCGTCAGGCTGAAGGAAATTTCCTTATTTGCTTTCAGGGCAGAACCGGTTGCTGCAAACAGATGAGAATGCTCCGGCGCAATAATGTGCTCATCATCCAGCTTTAAAGTCCGGATAAAAGATGCCTTCAGTTCGGATAAAAAGTGCAGGGGACCGCCCAGAAAGGCCACATGCCCCCGAATCGGCTTACCACAGGCAAGCCCGGAAATAGTCTGGTTTACCACAGCCTGAAAAATAGAAGCGGCAAGGTCTTCCTTGGTTGCTCCTTCATTGATCAAAGGCTGAATGTCCGTTTTGGCAAATACACCGCAACGTGCTGCAATGGTATTATATATAATAATGAAAGACCTTTTTATTGTAATAAAGAATGCAGCGTCCTT
>CAZZHJ010000069.1:0-10356 GCA_964653815.1 uncultured Lachnospiraceae bacterium | reverse complement strand
GCCGCCAATATGATTAATCTGTTTGAAATTTCCTGTTTTTATATCTTCATTGATTTTTTGCATCTTTTCTCCAAACTTCAAATCCGCCTGTGATAGCAGACCCTCTGCGTCCACTATACCACAATTACCGCCGGTTTTAAATAAAAATCCTATCTGTAAGTTGTTATGCGTACCTTGCCTTTTCCATAACCTACAATCACCGCACCGTTCTCCGGCGTCTGGTATATCCGGCTACCTGTCTGTTCCAGCCGCTCAAGCAGTTCTTTATGGGGATGCCCATACATATTGTCCTTTCCCGCCGAAATCAATGATATGACAGGAGTGGCTTTTTTCAAAAACTCCTGTCCTGTGGAATACCTTGAACCATGATGCGCCACCTTTAAAACATCAATATCCTCAAAGTCGATGAACGCTTCCTTTTCCCCTGTTAAATCCCCGGTAAACAGGGTCTTAACCCCGCCACACTCCATAAGCAGCACCATGGACTGGTCATTGCCCGTTCCCTCATCCTTCATCTCCGGATACAGGCATGTAAGCTTTATCTCACCCAGGGTAAAAAAATCCCCCTTTCCCATAAACAAAATTCTTGTCCTCCTTTCCCCGGCAGCTTCCAGCAGTTCTGCATACGCTTCATCACTTAAAGCAAATTTTGTCATTACCAGGCAGTCTATTTTGATTTCCCCGTCCAAAAGCAGTTCCAGCACTCCCGATGTATGGTCTTTATCCCCATGGGAAATAAATACATAGTCCAAGCGGCTTATGCCATGGCATTTCAAATAAGGAGCCAGCCTGTATTTTCCCACCAATGAAACATCGCTGCTTCCACCGTCTATTAAAATGTTGAAGCCTCCCTTTTCCTCCAGTACAAAGCAGTCACCCTGTCCGATATCCAGCATAGTACAGGTGCTGATATGCCTTCTTTCCCCTATGCATAGCAACAAAACTGCTGCTGCCAAAACGCCTGCTTTTACGACCCTTTCCCATTTAAATTTGCATTGTCTGTGCTTCCCTTCTTTTTCTTTTCTCCGGTTCTCCCATAATAAAAGCGCCGCAAGCATCCCGTAATAGGCAATAATCCTCCACAAGGACGGTCTTCCTAAAACCGGATGCCCTCCCGGCAGTTTATCAAATATCCTGCACATTGCCTCATACATCTCCAGTATCCACCGACAGGGTGTCAAAAAAACAGTACTTCCGGCTGACAGCAGACATGCCGCCGCTCCGCCTGTAAAACCTGTAAAGATAAGGATACCCACAAATGGCACAACAAAAAGGTTTAAAAAGGGAGAATATATCGGAAACACATAGTAGAAATATAACTGAACCGGCAGAGTTGCCAGACTGACAGACAGGCTTGCGCCAAGAGCGGCATAAAGCTTTTCCAAAAGCCCATCCTTTATCTTTTCTTTCCTGCTTTTATTTAACACTATCCTGTGGACAAAAGGCTGTTCTGGAAACATGCTTCTGACAAAAGGTAAAATCAGGGCAATGCCCATTACCGAGCAAAAAGAAAGCAAAAAGCCGCTATGATAAATGTAACGGGGCTGACAGATTAACAGGCCTGCTGCCGAAACCGCCATTGCCGTAAGCATGTCATAAGTCCGTCCACAGATTCCCCCAAGCAGGAATAACGAGAACATCACCGTACTTCTGACTGCCGAAGCTCCGGAACAGGTCATTTCCCCATAACTGATAATGACCAGAAAAGAAAGTCCTCCCGCTGCAGCTGCAGGCAGGCGGATTTTTTTACAGAATCTGAAAAATCCCATGCCCAGAAAAGTAATGTGCAGTCCTGAAATCGCCAGAATATGGGCAATGCCGTTTTGCTGATAAAGCTCCTTAAGTTCCTGATCCATTCCGCCCCTCTCCCCCAGAAGCATTGCCTGCATGACTCCTGCATATTTTTCCGGAAGTCCCGCTTCCAATTCCTTTGAAAAACGCCTTCGCAGCTGATAAAGCCATTGCCTGTAGAGACTGCAGTTTTTGTCTGTTATGGTCCCCTGACAGCCGGACAGGGCAAAGTCAATACCCAGCGTTTCATAATATTGTTTTTCATCAAACTGCCCTTCATTGGAGGGAGCCTGAAAAAGGCGAACCTTTCCCGTAACACAGACTTGGTTGCCAATTTTAAGTGTTGAAATAAAAGAAACATCTTTGAAATAGCATAGGACTTTACCGGAATTGTTTTTCAGATATAAAACAGATTTGTCTTTTTGATATTCTATTCTATCAACCCTGCCACGCAGAGTATAACGGCTGCCTTCCCTGGGCAGCCCCTCCTGTTCATCCCTTAACGGAACCCACTGCAAAACCAGCATGACCGTCAGAACATAAACAAGACATATCAGACATAAAGGTCTTCTCATTGCACTCCTTACTGTGCATTATCCATAATCTCCAGATTGCGTTCAAATAACTGGGACAGCGGCACTGCCTCCATATATATCACATTTGTATCACCTTCAACGGAAATCTGTACTTTATTGACACTGGTCAATTCCACCAGAGAATTTACAACAGAATAAATTGCAACCTCTGGCGATACATTTCCCTTCTGAGACAGGAAACCTTCCCCAAAATTCACATAGCATACCCCGTCACGCGTATTGACACTGATAATTTCTGTAGAATCGGAAATCGTGCCATAACCGTTTTCTTTGCTGTCGCCTCCTTCAGGCCCTGCAATCAGTTCTTCCACTATCAGTTTATCCATGGAAATATTGCTGTTATAGACCCGTTCCACCAGATGCGCCTCCAGCCTGCTTCCGCTTTCATCGGCAAAATACAAGGTCAGCGCTGCCTTCTCATAAGCATTAATCTCATCTCCGGCATTGTCCACAAACTGTTCAGCCGACATATATCCTACAGGAATCCCGCTGACATTGACAAGGGGTTCTCTCCCTACATTAAAAGCCACATAATTAATTCCATCTACCTGACAGAGGGTCCGCACAATAGCAGCTCTTGAAAGCACCTCGCCTGTAGGCGACATGGAAGCATATTCTTCATCAAAATTTAATACCAGCTGATAATCCGCATAAGCATAGGATACCAGTTCCACATTTTCCGGTATGGCGCTCCTAAATTCCGTATCATCCGGCGGTGTTTTTAAAACCTGAAACAGGGCCTGCAGTATTTCTTCTGTTTCTGTCTCCTCTATGGATATTTCCTCCGCAGATACTTTCGTCTCTTCCTTGTCCACATAAAAAACAAGATAATCCTTAGGCTCCCCGTTGTCCCCGCCGTTACAGCCACAAAGAAAGCAGGTGCCCAGGCAAAAAAGAAAAATTTCTATTTTTTTTACAAACATTTTGGTTTTCCTCATGGGCATACCATCCCTTTACTATTTCAACACATAGGTCAAGGGGATTTTGACAAAGAACGCCGCACCCTTTCCCTCTTCACTTTCTACTCCAATTGCACCTCTGTGACGCAGGATTGCGCTTCTGGTTATGGCAAGACCCAGTCCTGTTCCACCGATTTTACGGGAATGGGACTTATCCACTCTGTAAAATCTTTCAAATATCTGCTCTTTAGAAGCTTCCGGGATTCCTATTCCGTTATCCTCCACCACAATGGTAAAAAACTGATGGTCTGCATCCAGGGAAACCTTTACATAGCCATGCTCTTCGTTATATTTAATGGCATTTTCCACCAAATTGGATATTGCCAGCGTCAATTTTACCTCGTCTACCTCCGCCGTCACTTCCCTGACGCTTTCATAGATCACATCAATGTCCTTCTGCGCTGCTATGGGTCTTAATCGTTTTAATATGAGCTCAATCAGTTCGTTGATGCTAACAGTTTCAATATTCAGGTCCGCAGCAGTCTTATCCATCCTCACCAGAGAAAGAAGGTCATTGATTATTTTATTTTCCCTGTCAATTTCATCCGCAATATCGGTCATAAACTCTTTGTACAATTCTGCCGGTACATCTTCCTGGGCAATGAGGGAATCCGCCAGAACCTTCATAGATGTAATGGGCGTCTTTAATTCATGGGACACATTGGACACAAATTCCTGCCTGGATTCATCCAAAACCTTCATCCTGCGCAGCAACTCGTTAAATGCCGCAATGATATGCTCCGTCTCCAGATAATCGGATACATCCAAAGGCTCCGTCTCAAAACCATTTTTTACCGCACTGATGGATGCCGTAACCTGTTCAAAAGGCTTTACCAGTATTCCCGACATAATCCAGGACAAGGCAACTACCAGAATCGTCATTAAAAACTGTAGGATGGAAGCTTTTCCGTCAAGAATCTGTATATTGGTACTGATATTGTCTGTAGATACGCTGGTCAGCATGACCCCCACCACTTTACTGGCCTCACCCGGTATCTCAGACGAGGTTTCTTCCTCCTCCGGGTCCACCGAAACAGTAATAGGCGTTGTCATCTCGATAAATCTGTTATTTCTGTCATAATTGCTGGTATTGGTTCCCTTATAGCAGCGGATAACCTCTTCGGAAATAACGGTTTTTCCTTCACTGATACCATATGTATCCTTTACCACATTAAAATTCTGGTCGATTACCAATACCCTGCCGTCATAAAGATTGGACAACTGTAAAAGCTCTGCATTGATAGCCTCTGAAGACGTATCCTGCAGATAATTATTGTTCGCCAGATGATTGGCAAGAATCATAGTCTGGGTTTCCACCTCATTAATACGGAGTGAAACCGCCCGTTCCTCGTAATTTTGAAGAATCCCATAGCGCATCAGCATCGTAGGTACATATCCTACAACAACCACAATCACAAAAATACGGAAACGCAGACTCTTTATAAACTTCATCCGGGATAAAATTTTTTTCAAAAATAATTTAATATCCGATTTCACCAAAACACCCTTTATTTAAAATAATATCCCACGCCCCACTTAGTATGGACATAACGGGGCTCACTTGGATTCTTTTCAATTTTTTCCCTAAGCCTTCTGATATGCACATCCACAGTCCTTACATCTCCGGGATAATCTTCTCCCCACACCATGGTAAGCAGCTTTTCCCTGCTGTACACTTTATTGGGATTTAAAACCAGTAACTCCAATACATCAAATTCTTTTGCCGTAAGATTGATTTCCTGCTCTGCGATATAGACACGCCTTCCATCCCTGTCAATGGACATATCCCCATGCTTGAGCAGGGTATCTTCTGCAACTTTAACCGGCTCTTTTGTAGCGGTTCGCCTCATAATCGCCTTAATCCGCGCTTTTACTTCCAATATATTAAAGGGCTTTGTAATATAATCATCAGCGCCGTATTCCAAGCCGAGAATCTTATCCATATCCTCGCCTTTTGCCGTCAGCATGACAATGGGGACATCCGAAAACTCCCTGATCTGCTGGCATACCTCGAATCCTGAGAGACCGGGCAACATCACATCCAGAAGAATAATATCGAACTTCTGGCTCTTTGCAATCTCCAATGCCTCTTCCCCGTCATAGGCACATTCCACTTCCATGCCATCCTGTTCAAGACTGAAACGGATACCCTTCACAATCAGTTTTTCATCATCAACAACCAATACCCTTTTACTCATCTTTCTCTCCATCCACATTTCCAATTATTATTTTACCTTGATTAAGTCCTTCATTTTCAGAAAGAGGCCGTTTTTAATGCCTGAAACATTCTGAATTTCTTCTATCGCTCCAAAAGCTCCGTGGTCTTCCCTGTACTGTATGATAGCCTTTGCACGGCTCTCTCCCACTCCCGGCAGACTGCACAGTTCCTCTACATCTGCGGTGTTGATATTCACTAATCCGTCAGAAACCGACATCTGTCCACCGGAATCTTCCGGTAAATGGTTTCGTTCCCATTCCTCTTTTGTGGGGATATAGAGCTTTTGTCCATCCTGTAGTTTCTCCGCCTGATTGATCGCTGCCGTACAGGCCACGTCTAAAAAACCCCCTGCCCGTTCAAGAGCCTCAAATGCCCTGGCATCCTCATCCAGTTCATAAACGCCCGGATATTTTACCGCACCACAGACATCCACATAAATAGAAACTCCTGCCGCCTCTTGGGAACCGCTTCTCTCGTCGTCCTGCTCTGCCATATTTTCTGTACCCTGTGTTGTTTCTTCAGCAAAGCTTTCTACCGCCACCGTATATTCCTGGGCTTTACTACACCCGGACAAGCCAAATAACGCTAAACCTGCCAGCAACCCTGCGGCATATTTAACGTTTTGCCCCAAACGACTTTTATTTTTTTTGTTCATAACATACCTCCTATTATAAAAACAGAAGGTCCTTCTATGCTAATCGTATTACCATTGTAGTCTAAAAGAAAGTTCTTTACAAGAACGTTTTCTCAAAAAATATAGTTTTTTATTCCCATTTAAATAAAATGATTCCCACGATGGCAACCAGCATACCTGCCGCTTTTCTAAAAGAAAAAGGCGTCTTTTCTATTCCCCATATTCCCATAAGCTCTATGGCATAGGAAACAAGCAGTTGGGCTGTTACAATAAACAGGGCGGATTTTGCCGGTCCCAGCTGGTTGATGCTCATAATGACCGTATAAGTAATAAAGGCTCCTATAGCGCCTCCCAGGAGCATATATTTAGGGTCCGTTTTCAATACATTCATGAAGCTGCTTCTGTCTGTAATCAGCCATGCCCCCAGACATACCACAAGAGCCGTAAACTGCACAAAGGCATTGGCGCTCCATATGGTAGATTGTTTTGTAACCTCCGCATTAAATACACCCTGTATACTCATCAGGGCACCTGATAAAATCGCAATTAAAAAACCAAGCATGGTATATCCCTCCAAATATTTTTTGGATTATTTTACCCATGCCCGGTTTAATTATTCATTGTTTTCCATATTCAGCTGTCTGCGGATTCCTCCATCCAGTTCCGATAAAATCTCGTTCACATCGGAGCCGGTCCAGATTTTTGTAAAAGCAATTTCCAGCTGTGCCCAGAAATTAGAAGTCTGCATCATCTTCGGCACCGGAATGGAATCGGCGTATTCGTCCAATGCCGCCCTGACAGCCGGTGTGTCATAGCTAATGGTATTCTTGGAAGCAATCTTATCCGTAAGGGAATAGAAGTCCTGTTCCTGGTTTTCAATCAGATAAGTGGCAAAATCATTCGCCAATTCTCCCTTTTCGCTGAAGCCGTTAATAACCACCGCATTGGTCACGGAAAGACTTCTGGATGTAAGGGCATCACTTACCTGGGGAATGGGCGCCATTGCATATTCATAGGCAAATGTGCCGTTCATCTTTGCCGACTCCAACTTGGCTATGGCATCGGTTGTTGCCACGGTAAATACAATCTTGCCATCCATAAACTCCTGCAGGACGGATTCATAAGTAACCGCTTTGGTGTCTATGGAAAAGAACTGATTCAGCTGCTGGTATAAGGTCATACAATCCACAGCCTTTTGATTGTAAATATCAATTTCCCCGGGATTATCCCCGTTTTCCCCGCCTACGCTGATACTGTCGCCTACAATAAAGTAATTGTAAAAAATATCCGAAACATCCCATTTAAAAACAGCTTCTACGGTTTCCGGCGCATCGTAAGCGTCTGCAAAGGTCAAAATCCCGTCCATGGTTGTTGGCACAAGGGCATTTTCTTTTTCCTTGATCTGTTCTTCCGTAATCTCTGCTTCAATACTTTCTGCGGCATCGGCAGCAAGGGCTTCCAGCTCTTCCGCAGTCTCCGCCGTCTCTACCATCTCCATGGCAGCTTCGCCTTCAGCCGCATTCCGCTCCGCTTCAATGGTCTTTACCGCCATATCCCTTAAATAAGTCTCGTTATATAAAAAGACGGAAGTCTCAAAATATAAGGGGTATCCCAACAGTTTATCCTTATAAGTGACCGCATGAAGAGCAGCCTCTGAATAGGTTGTATTATTTACAATTCCCGCCGGGTCCGAAATCTCTGCGGCAAGCCCGGACAGATAAGCCTTCTCCAGAGTGTCATTGCTGATAATATATAAATCCGGTGCTCCTTCTCCCTTCATCTGGGCATCATTGATGTTTTCCAGATACTGAAGTCCTGACACCAATACCGGCGTTACCCTCACATTATTTTCCTCATAATACATAAGCGCCGCCCTTGCCAGATAATCGCTCAAGGCTTCATCCGTATACCAGATAACAATATTCTCTTTTTTTTGAAACAGCCCCGCCGTCTCAGTCTGTCCGCTCTCCCCAATTCCTGCCAGCGCCGTTAAAGCCGTCATGGCAATGACCAGAAGAACCGCATAAATCTTTTTTGTCATATCTGACCCTCAAACCAAAATCGAAAGACTTTCTTTCAACTTTAATCCTTTCCTCAAATCGCATTATACTACAAAGCGACGAGCCAAGTGAACATTTATGTTCATTTGGCGACCGCCGGTGATAGTAGACGCTCTGCGTCTACTATACCTTGTTATTTTACAGGCATTTTTTCAAAATGGCAATCATCTCATCCACATCCTGTTTCCCAATCACAAGAGGGGGAACAAAACGGATAATATTGCTGCCCGCATTAATGAGAATCAGCCCCGCATCCATTGCTTTTATGATAATATCGCCTACAGGCTTTGTAAATTCCAGACCCTGCATAAGCCCTGCGCCCCTGCGGCACTTAATATCTTCACATTCCTCTGCGAGCCCGTCCAGCTTCTCTTCCAGATATGCGGAAACCTCCTGCACATTGTCCAGGATATGCTCTTTTTCAAACAATTCAAATACCTTGCAGACTGCCGCGCAGGCAAGGGGATTGCCTCCGTAGGTGGTTCCGTGATCTCCTGCCACCAAAGAAGCGCTGCCTGCCTTTTCATTTAAGAGAAAGGCTCCTACGGGAACGCCGCAGCCGAGAGCCTTTGCGGTAGTCATAATATCCGGCTTAACCCCGTATTTCTGCCATGCGTACATATATCCGGTTCTTCCCATACCGCACTGCACTTCGTCTAAAATCATCAGGATATCCTTTTCGTCACAGATGGCGCGTATGCCTTCCATGAATTCCTGTGTGGCGGGATAAATGCCTCCTTCTCCCTGAACAGTCTCAAAGATGATGGCACAGGTTTTATCCGTAATCTGCGCTTTGACGCTCTCTAAATCGTTTAAATCCGCAAATCTGATATTTCCGATTAAAGGCTCAAAGGCTTCCCTGTAGTGGGGATTACCCGTAACAGCCAATGCGCCCATGGTACGCCCGTGGAAAGAATGATTCATGGCAATGATCTCATGGTCCGTTTTTCCGTCCTTGTTGTAGGCATACTTTCTTGCCGCCTTAATGGCGCCTTCCATGGCCTCCGCACCGGAATTGGTAAAGAACACCCTGTCCATACCGGAAACCTCTTTCAGCTTTTTCGCCGCCTCAATGGCAGGTATATTGTAATAATAATTGGAGGTATGGATAATCTTATCTATCTGCTCCTTTAAAGCATCGTTGTATTCCTTATTTCCGTACCCCAATGCAAACACGGCAATTCCTGCCACAAAGTCCAGATAGCTTTTTCCGTTCATATCATACAGATGAACGCCGTCTCCCTTTTCAAGCACTACCTGATAGCGGTTATAAGTGTGTAACAAGGCGCTTTCCGCCTCATCAATATATGTTTTCATATCCTTTGACATTTTACTCTCTCCTATTCTCCCTCCTGGCAGAATTTATCCCGTTGGATTCCCTTTGCCAGATTATCATCATCTGAAATAATCGCTGTGCCGATACCATGCTTGGTAAAGATTTCCAAAAGCAGGCAGTGGGGCACCCTTCCATCCAGAATATGCACCCTGCTGACTCCCTCTTCAATGGCTGTGGTGCAGTTATTCAGCTTAGGCAGCATGCCGCCGCCGATAATGCCGCTATTAATCAATGCCTTTGCATCGGAAGCGGTCAGCCTGGAAATAAAGGTATCCTTATTGTTAATATCCCGGTAAAGTCCTTCAATATCCGTTAAAAATACCAGTTTATCCGCCTTTACCGCTTTGGCAATGGCACATGCGGCATCATCCGCATTGATATTGTAGGTATTAAACTCATCATCCAGCCCTATGGGCGCTACAATGGGAAGGAAATCATTTTCCAGAAGGTCGTAGAGAATCTTGGCATCCACCTCTTTAATGTCCCCTACATATCCGATGTCCTGACCGTCGGCGTATTTTTTATCAACCTTTAAAAGACCACCGTCTTTGCCGCTGATGCCCACAGCTTTAACGCCAAGCTCCTGCACCATGGTGACCAGGCTTTTATTGACCCTTCCAAGGACCATTTCCGCAATTTCCATAGTTTCCTCGTCGGTTACACGAAGGCCGTTAATAAATTCAGCTTCCTTTCCGACCTTGCCTACCCATTTGCTGATAGCCTTTCCGCCGCCGTGGACGATAATGGGCTTAAACCCTACCA
>CAZZHJ010000068.1:0-10439 GCA_964653815.1 uncultured Lachnospiraceae bacterium | reverse complement strand
ATGAATGTACGCATTTTGTTATCGTTGGCCGGCGGTCTAGGCCTGTTTCTGTTTGGCATGGACCTGATGAGCGATTCCATTGAGAAAGTGGCGGGCGCCAAGCTGCGCCGCATACTGGAGATATTTACCACCAACCGTTTTACGGGAATGCTGGTTGGTGTTATATTTACAGCGGTCATCCAGTCATCATCGGCATGTACGGTTATGGTAGTCAGCTTTGTCAATTCAGGATTAATGAGTCTATATCAGGCTGCCGGAGTTATATTTGGCGCCAATATCGGTACAACGGTAACTTCACAGCTTGTTTCCTTTAATCTTTCAGAATATGCGCCTATCTTTTTATTGTGTGGTGCTGTCTTTGTTATGTTTGGCAAAAATCCCAAGGTTGTAAA
Source organism: uncultured Lachnospiraceae bacterium (assembly GCA_964653815.1). Lineage (GTDB taxonomy): Bacteria > Bacillota > Clostridia > Lachnospirales > Lachnospiraceae > UBA2882. The sequence continues at coordinate 10,047 of CAZZHJ010000068.1, read as the reverse complement.
AATTGCGGAAGTAATATTGGGCTTTGGTGTGCTGTTTACGGGATTGAGCAGCATGAGCACAGCCATGAGCGGTCTTCGGGATGTTCCGGAGGTAGTTGCTATGCTTTCTTCCCTGGAAAGCCCGGTGTTGGCCATTTTAGTGGGAACAGTTTTGACCGCGGTCATACAGAGTTCATCTGTAACTGTCAGCATTGTTTTGTTGATGTGTAGTCAGGGGCTGTTGGAACTGCCCATCTGTCTGTTCATTATTTTGGGATGTAATATCGGTGCCTGTGCGTCGGCTCTTCTGGCGTCTCTGGCAGGTAAAAAGGATGCGAAAAGGGCGGCAATGATCCATTTCCTGTTTAATGTGATAGGAACGGTTGTTGTATATATCATATTTAAATTTGGCATGTCATGGGTAATCGATTTATTACATAAAGTATCAGGGGATAATCTGGGACGTTGTATTGCAAATGCCCATACCATGGTGAAAATATTCCAGGTAATCCTTTTGCTTCCGTTCTCATCCTGGATTGTAAAGCTGACTTATCTGGTAATACCGGGAGAAGATCGGTCCGTAAACTACAGGGAGAATTATCAGCTGAAGTATATCGGTGATAAGGTGGTATTTAATCCGGCAACAGCGGTTGTCAATGTTATGAAGGAAGTGGAACGGATGGCAAATCTTGCCAATGAAAACATAAACCGCGCCATGAATGCCCTGATTACCCTGGACCATGAAGATATAGAAGAAGTATACGAAGTGGAAAAGAACATTAACTTTTTAAATAAATCCATTACAGATTATCTGGTAAAAATCAACCAGACCACACTTCCCATTGAAGACTTAAAGAGTCTGGGCGCCCTGTTCCACGTGGTAAATGATATTGAGAGAATCGGAGACCATGCGGAAAATGTTGCGGATGCAGCAAAGCGGAGAGAGGAAATCGGCGTTACCTTCAGTAAGCAGGCTATTCGGGAATTAGGGGAAATGTTAAATATGGTAAATACCATTGTCCAGTTCTCGGTTGACACCCTTCACAATATTTCTGATGAGCATATGGAAGATATCATGCGTCTTGAGGATGCTGTGGATGAAAAAGAGAGGGAACTGCAGCAGGCCCATGTGGACAGATTGACGAGAAATGAGTGCACGCCTGAGGCGGGAATGTTGTATTCGGATATTGTTTCAGGACTGGAGCGTGTTGCGGACCATGCGACGAATATTGTGCTCTATTTGAATAAAGCCGAGGAAATGTAACTATATCTGGTAGTTGACGAATTCTATTCATGTGCTATAATTGAATTGTAACATTTGTAACAAATATGTAACAATTTAAATTTGATAGGTATTAGTATATGAAAAATAAAATGGTAAAATTAATGCTGGCAGCAATTGTTATGGCTTGTATTACAGGAACTTCCGTATATGCAGGCGGCAATGTGTCATTAGATGAATTAAGTGTAGGTGGGGCAGCGTTTCTGGATGGCAACGGTGGAGAAACAAAAGCAGCTGTGGCAGAAAGCACATCCGTAGAAAGTGCATCTGTAGAAAGTGTATCGGAAGAGTTGGCAGCTGTAGAAACGGCGCCTGAAGCAGATGCAGAAAGCACTGCTGCAGAGAAAGAAGTTTTGATTGCGGTAGGCGCAGCCTATGATACAGAACTGGTTCCGGAAGGCATGGAGGACGAGCCCGGTGATACGGAAGACGATAGTGAGGGTGGCTCCTTTGGTTATACCAATCTGGGAATTGCCAGGGTGGAGGATCATTTAAATGTCCGTGCCAGTGCAGATGATGACAGTAAGATTGTAGGTAAGATGGAAAATGATTCCGGCTGTGAGATTTTAGAGCTGGTAGGAAATAAAGCACATATTGTATCCGGTTCCGTAGAGGGATATGTTTCTATGGATTACATTCTTTCCGGCCCGGAGGCAGTGGCATATGCCAAGCAGATCGTGAAAAAGCTAGCAACAGTATCGGCAGACGGATTAAAAGTCAGAAAAGAACCCAGTCTGGAAGCCGAGGTTTTGAATCTGGTAGCATATGGTGAAGAACTGGAAGTTTTGGAAGAACTGGATGGCTGGGTGAAGATTCGCTATGATGGTGAGGAAGCCTATGTTAGTGCAGAGTTTGTGACTGTAGACCAAAAGTTAAAGACAGCATTAAATATGACTGAATTCTTATATGGTGAAGGCGTTTCTGATGTAAGGGTGGAACTGTGTGAATATGCAAAGCAGTTTAGAGGAAATCCTTATGTATGGGGCGGCACCAGCTTGACTAAAGGAGCGGATTGTTCCGGCTTTGTACTCAGCATTTATGCTAAGTATGGTATTTATCTGCCTCACTCTTCAAGGGCGCAGGCTACCATGGGAACCCAGGTCAGCATGTCAGAGGCGAAGCCCGGGGATTTGGTGTTCTATTCCAAGGGCGGAAGGATTAACCATGTTGCTATTTATATTGGCGGCGGACAGGTTATTCACGCAAGCAGTCCTAAGACGGGTATTCGTATTACCAGCGCTTATTACAGGACACCTACTACGGTAAGAAGATTGATTCAGGATTAAAATACGTCGCAGACGTTCACAAAATAATCCCCCAGGCGGGGTAGGTTCTTTTCTTTTCACGCACGGGAGCAAAAAAACGGCATTTTTCTAACAGAATGAATGAAACGGGGCGGTAAGGTTCAAGGCATTCTGTAAGAAAAATGGCGTTTTTTTGTTATGTGGGTGAAAAGAACTTGTCCTGCCTGGGGGATTATTTTGTAAACGTTTGCGACGGCTTGTTGGTTAGTTGAGGATGAGTGACAGGTTTGGGTGGCAAAGTGGGGTAAAAATGTAAAGTTAAGGTGGTTGAATGAAGGGGGAGAGGTGTGGTAAGGTAAGTTAATTTTTAAATTAGAAGGAGGAATAAGGAAATGAAAAAAGGTACAATTGGTAAAGTGGGAGTTGTTTGCGGATTGGTGTTGTCTCTCGGATTGGTTTTAGCTCCGGTTACGGCACGTGCAGGAGCGGTTGAGGATGCACAGGCACAGCTTCAGGCATCGCAGAAAGCACACAATGAAGCGATTGCAGCCCAGAACAAAGCAGCGGTAGAAGGGTCTGATGCAGAGAAGGTAGCGGCACAGAAGGCAGCGATTGCAGCGACAGAAGCACAGGCGGCAGCAACTAAGGCAAATAATGAAGCGATTGCAGCACAGAATAGAGCTGCAGTAGAAGGCTCCGATGCTTCCAAAGTAGCAGCACAGAAGGCAGCGATTGCAGCAACAGAAGCACAGGCAATAGCGACTCAGGCAAATAATGAAGCCATTGCAGCACAGAATAAAGCGGCAGTAGAAGCAGCTAATGCTGAAAAGGTAGCAGCACAGAAAGCGGCTGTGGCAGCAACAGAAGAAGCTGCAAAACAGGCAGAAGCTCATAATGCGGCAGTAGCAGAAGCAAATGTTCAGGCAGTAGCAGCAAGACTTGCTGCAGCAACTCCGCAATAAGTAAAATATAGATATTTGCAGGTTTGACAGGCGGCGAAAACCGTGTTATAATCTACCTTGTGTGAAATTTAACCGGCACTCGGATTCCGGAGACTCCAACCGGGTTCTTAGTCCGGCCATATGAAAACAAGGAGGATTAGAAATGATTTCTAAAGAAAAGAAACAGGCAATTATCAAAGAGTATGCCAGAACAGAAGGCGACACAGGTTCACCTGAAGTTCAGGTAGCTGTATTGACAGCAAGAATTAAAGAGTTAACAGACCATTTAAAGGAGCATCCGAAGGATCATCATTCCAGAAGAGGTATGCTTAAGATGGTTGGTCAGAGAAGAGGTTTACTTGCATACTTAAAGAAAACAGATATTGAAAGATACCGTTCTCTGATTGAAAGACTTGGACTTAGAAAATAATGATGATAATCATAAGAGGACGGATCCCGTATCCGTCCTTTTGTGTAATCATAGGCAGAAGAAATTTCCGAGACCACTGATGCGTGGACAAGCGCATCAGGTTTGTAGATGCATCAGTAGTTTCGGCGGCTTCTGCCTGATACAAAAATAAATCAGAAAAGGAGTTAAGCTATGTACAAAACTTACAGTATGGAGCTTGCAGGCCGTACCTTATCCGTAGATATCGGAAGAGTGGGCAAACAGGCTAACGGATGTGCATTTATGCACTATGGAGAAACAACAGTATTATCCACTGCTACGGCAAGTGAGAAACCCAGGGAAGGCATCGATTTCTTCCCCTGCAGCGTAGAATATGAGGAAAAATTATACGCAGTAGGCAAAATCCCCGGAGGATTTAACAAACGTGAAGGCAAAGCGTCTGAAAATGCAGTGCTGACAAGCCGCGTTATTGACAGACCTATGCGTCCTCTGTTCCCTAAGGATTACAGAAACGATGTTACCTTAAACAACATGGTTATGAGTGTTGACCCGGAATGCAGACCGGAAATCGTGGCAATGCTTGGTACAGCTATTGCAACCTGTATTTCCGATATTCCTTTTGATGGCCCTTGTGCAATGACACAGGTGGGCATGAAAGACGGGGAGTTTGTTTTAAACCCCAGCCAAGAAATATGGGATAACGGCGATTTGAGCCTGACCGTTGCTTCTACATCAGAAAAGGTTATTATGATTGAGGCCGGAGCTAATGAGATTCCTGAAGCAAAAATGATTGAAGCAATCTACATGGCCCATGAAGTAAACCAGACCATTATCCAGTTTATTAACGGAATTGTGGCTGAGGTCGGAAAACCCAAACATGAATATGAAAGCTGCGCTATCCCTCAGGAAATGTTCGATGCCATGAAGGAAATCGTACCTCCTGCAGAAATGGAAGAAGCAGTATTTACCGATGAAAAACAGGTGCGTGAAGAGAATATCAGAAACGTGACCGCTAAATTAGAAGAAGCATTTGCAGAGAAGGAAGAGTGGCTTGCTATTTTAGGTGAGGCTGTTTACCAGTATCAGAAAAAGACTGTCCGCAAGATGATTTTAAAAGACCACAAGCGTCCTGATGGCCGTCAGTTAAATCAGATTCGTCCGTTAGCTGCCGAGGTGGATATTATTCCCCGTGTTCACGGTTCCGCTATGTTTACCCGTGGACAGACACAGATTTGCAACGTATGTACTTTAGCGCCTCTTTCCGAGGTTCAGAGAGTAGACGGACTGGATGAAAATATTACTTCCAAGAGATATTTACATCACTATAATTTCCCTTCCTATTCCGTAGGAGAGACAAAGGTAAGCAGAGGACCGGGACGTCGTGAAATCGGTCATGGCGCTCTGGCGGAGAAGGCATTGGTTCCCGTACTTCCCAGTGAAGCGGAATTCCCTTATGCTATCCGTACCGTATCCGAGACTTTCGAGTCCAATGGTTCCACCTCTATGGCTTCCACCTGTGCATCCTGTATGTCCTTAATGGCTGCAGGCGTGCCCATCAAGAAGATGGTTGCAGGTATTTCCTGTGGTCTTGTTACAGGGGATACAGATGATGATTACGTACTGCTTACCGATATTCAGGGTCTGGAAGATTTCTTCGGTGATATGGACTTTAAGGTAACCGGTACAACAGAAGGTATTACGGCAATCCAGATGGATATTAAGATTCACGGTCTTACCAGACCTATCGTGGAAGGCGCTATTGCAAGATGTCGTGAAGCGAGAGAGTTCATTATGGATACCTGTATGAAACCTGCTATTGCAGCTCCCAGACCGGAAGTTGGCAAATATGCGCCCAAGATTATCCAGATTCAGATTGACCCTGAGAAAATCGGCGATGTTGTGGGACAGAGAGGCAAGACCATCAATGCTATCATTGACCAGACCGGCGTGAAGATTGATATTACCGATGACGGTGCGGTTTCCGTATGTGGTACTGATGATGCAATGATGAAAAAAGCAATCGAGATGATTGAGATTATTACAACCGACTTTGAAGAAGGTCAGATTTTCAAGGGTAAGGTTGTCAGCATCAAGGAGTTCGGCGCATTCATCGAGTTCGCACCCGGCAAGGAAGGAATGGTTCACATTTCCAAGATTGCACGGGAAAGAATCAATCATGTAGAAGATGTGCTGACATTGGGAGATATGGTAACCGTTGTCTGCTTAGGCAAGGACAAGATGGGACGTATCAGCTTCTCCATGAAGGATGTAAAGCAGGATTAGTGTTTAGGTAATAGTAAAGGGTATGTTGCATTATGCGGCATACCCTTTTATACTATAGAGGTACTTGAAATCAAACGATACAAATAATTTTAGGAAATTGTTTGTTTATACAGGAGGTTCCAATGATAGTTGAAAATGCTGAAACTGCAGATATTGATTTACTCACGGAATTAAGGATAGCATATTTAAAAGAGGATTTGGGTAAATTAGACGAGGAAGATATAAAGAAAATCAGGCGGGATTTACCGGATTATTTTAGAAGGAATCTTAATGAGAGTATTTTTTGTTATCTCATAAGAGATAAAGAAGAAGTTGCCTCCTGTGCCTTTTTACTGGTAGTTGAAAAGCCAATGAGTCCGTCGTTTATAACCGGAAAAACAGGGACGGTATTAAATGTTTATACGAATCCGACATGTAGGCATAAAGGGTATGCGAAAAAGATTATGAATAAACTTCTGTCAGATGCAGTGGAAAAAAATCTGAGTGTTGTAGAACTTAAATCCACAGAAGATGGATATCATCTTTATAAATCGGTTGGCTTCACAGATGATGTATCGAAGTATCATGTTATGAGATGGTATAATAAATAGTGAATGAAGGGGGAAGAATTGTGACATCAAAAGAGAAAAAAGACTGCCTGTTTAAAGAAGTCATAAAGCCGCAATTGAAAATCGCAGGTTATCAGATGGCAGGGCAGAATTATTATTCCGTGCGGGATGATTGCTGTCTGGCAATCAGAATACACAGTTCCCAGTTTAATTCCGCAGCTACGGGATTTGGCTTCTGGTTCCAAATCACAGCATTTCCCAAAGACGTATCAAAGGAAACTTTAAAGGGAGAATTCTTTGGAGAAGTATTTACAGAAAGAGAAATGCTTCCGGATTGTGGTTATCTTCATCCCTACAGAGATGCAAGGGGATATCTGATTGATGCATATAAAAACGGCAGTCCCCAGGACATGAATTTAGAGGATATTAAGAAGCGGATTGGCGATGATTTATGCCAGTACATATTACCGCAGCTGGAATCCATAAAAACTTTTGAAGATTGGGAGAAGCAAAAAGAGGAAGATACGAAAAAGTTTAATACTCAAAGGGTAAAGCTTTTAAGATATTTTAGTGGAGCACAGATTCAATATCTGGATTTTGATGAAAGAAGTTTCAGCGCTCTGATGTTAATGAGAAAATCCATTGAAATATCTGCTGAGGAAATAAAAGAAAATCAATTGCTCTACAAGCAGATAAAGGTATTTTCCGATAGCCCGGCAGAGGATAAGTGGAAAATCATCGTGGCGGCATTGGATGCAGAAAAAGATGTGATAGGTTTTGCGGAGCAGCAGTTACAAAGGGAGATTCGGAAGGATCATAGGTAGAAGAAATAAGATAAAAAGATAAAAGACACTAATGTATTTGAAAAGAAAGCATCAGGAACGATAAAACAATTTTATCATTTCTGATGCTTTCTCATTATATCTTCATATGAAATTCATAAGGATGTGCTACAATAAGCATCATAAATAAAACAAAATAAAACAAAAGGGAAATAAAAAGAAAACAAAAAATAGCAAAAAGGAAACAGAAAAACCATGAAAATTCTATTTTTAGAGGATGAACCTACCATACGGGAGGTTCTGACAGAATATATGAAAATGCAGAGCTACGAGGTAATCTGTGCCGAGGACGGGGAAACGGCTTTGAAACTCTTGAAGCAAGAAACTTTTGACATGGCGGTTTTGGACATTATGGTGCCCAAAGTAAGCGGGCTGGAAGTGCTTTCTTTTATCAAGGAAAACAGGCCGGAAACCGCCACCATCATGCTGACGGCTTTGGATGATGAAAAGACCCAGGTACAGGCCTTTAATTCTTATGCAGATGATTATGTTATTAAGCCCGTATCCCCCATTATTTTATTAAAGAGGATGGAAACCATTTTGCGGCGGGTTAAAAAGGGAGAACAGAAGGAAGAAAAAGGGCTGGTCATTCATGCGGATTCCTATCAGGCATTTTATGACGGAAAGCCTTTGGAATTGACCTTAAGCGAATTTCTGCTGTTACAGGTTCTGGAAAAAGAGCCAAACAGAGCATTTACAAGGGAACAGCTGATTCTTCGGATATTTAATGAGGATTATGTGGGAAATGACCGGATTATAGACGCCCATATTAAGAACCTGAGAAAAAAGCTGCCCGGGAATTATATCAAAACGGTAATCGGAATCGGCTATCAGTTTAAGGAAGGGGAGTGAGGACTTGAAATTATCGAAGAAAACCTTTTTATACAGCATCATCCTGGCTGCAGGAATGGTTGCCTTGGTTATTATATATTTTGTCCTGATGCTGCCTTCCCTTTATGTGGACTATGTTATGGACAGCAATCTACAGTCTGTGGTGGATATCCAAAAGGGATATATGGAACATGGAGATTATGAAGGTCTGGAAATCAAAAATCCCAGCGCCGTCTATACCGTGGAAATCCCCATGGAGGGAGAGCAGGTTTATATAACAGGAAAGTTTATAAAACTGACCTTTGAAATACAGGATGAGGAATTACAGGAAATACTGGGACATTTCCGCAGTATGATGAAAAACATGGAAAGTGCCGAAGGATTGGAGGATAACCGGGAAAATTTTTCACAGGAGTCATTTATAGAACTGTGGGAAAACGGGTTAAAGGATAAGTTTCTGATAGAGGAAATGACGGCAGGGGATTATCCTGTAAAGGCAGAAGTGGAATTAAAAGAAGGGGAGGATGTATATAAGGAAGAATATTACCGGCTTCATAGAATATCCGATGAGCTCATGGTATATGAATACGGCATTTCCAACGACAGCTATGGCTATACAACTTATATTGCCATGGGAAAGACAGAGCATGCATTTATCTTTACCGTTCTGCCAACCATGACCCCCAGAATGGAGGAAATCATGCCGGTGGTTATGGGCAGCCTTCCCATGATTATAACGGTGGTATTTCTGGCAGTTTTAGTAGCTTCGGGATTCTTTTCAAGAAAAATCGTCAATCCCATTATCCGCCTTGCAGGATATGCGGAAAGCGCAAAAACGGCAGAGAATTTTGAAGTAAAACCTTTTGAATCGGAAAGCGAAGATGAAATCGGTACTCTGAGCAGGGCTTTAAATGAACTATATGACAAGCTGAGGGAAAGCTATCTGGAATTGGAAGGGCAGAACAGGATTCTGGAGGAGGAAAATGAAAGGCAGGAGGTATTCATGCGGGCATCCTCCCATCAACTGAAAACCCCTGTTGCGGCAGCCTTGCTTTTAGTGGAAGGTATGATAAACGAAGTGGGAAAATATAAGGACACAAAGGCATATCTTCCCGAGGTCAAAAAGCAGCTTTTGTCCATGAGGAAAATTGTGGAGGATATATTAGATTTAAACCATCATGCCAGAAATCCCGAAAAGGAAATGCTCACAATAGAAGGACTGACAAAAGAGGTTTTAAAAGCATACGAGGTACAGTTGGAAAACCGTAAGCTTATGCTAACTGTAGAAGGGAAGAAGAACCTCCGGACGGATGCAGGAATGATGAAAAAAATTATCGACAATCTGGTTTCCAACAGCGTGCAGCATACGCCGGAAGGAGAGAGAATTGAGATAAAAATTGATGAAGAAAGTCTGTGTATCAGAAATTACGGAAGCCATATAGAAGAAAAGTTTTTGGCAAATATTTTTGAGCCTTTTGTCAGCAGCGACAGCAGGGAAAAAGGAAAAGGGCTGGGGCTGTATGTGGCGGCTTACTATTGCAGGATATTAAACTGTGCGCTGAAGATAGAAAACATGGAAAATGGCGTAGAAGCAAAGCTGGTTTTTGATACCGGAGAGAAAAAGTACGGGAAAAAAGAGGAGCATTCCTGTAATTCAGAAATAATGCCAATTGAATAAAAAGAAACCT
>CAZZHJ010000067.1:0-10467 GCA_964653815.1 uncultured Lachnospiraceae bacterium | reverse complement strand
GCAAAACGGTCTGCAAAAATATTTCTGATAAACATTGTTTTTGAAAAATGTTAAACTTGACAAAGAAACAGCATTTGTCTATAATATAAGGCGTGGATTTGGGCGGGAGACAAAGGCGTCGGATAATACGTTCGCCGTTTGTATTCTGCCTGTTTTTATCTAAATTTTATATGGGAGGAGACTTATTATGAAAAAGTCATTAGCATTATTATTATGCGCAACCGTGTTAGCGGGATTGTTAGTAGGTTGCGGTTCTAAACCGGCATCCGATAAGAAATGGATCATTGCAACTGATACCGTATTCAAACCTTTTGAGTATACAAACGAGAATAACGAGTTTGTCGGTATCGACGTTGACATTCTTGCAGCAATTGCAGAGGATCAGGGATTTGAGTATGAATTACAGAGCTTAGGATGGGATGCTGCTGTTATCGCAGTTCAGACCGGCCAGGCAGATGCAATTATTGCCGGTGCAACCATCAAGCAGGAGCGTATTGATTCCGGCTGGATTTTCTCTGAAGGTTACTTTGATGCAACTCAGACTTTCGTAGTAGGCGCTGATAGTGACATTGCAAGCTTTGAAGACCTTGCAGGCAAAAATGTAGCTGTAAAACAGGGAACAGCAGGTGCTGACTTTGCAAACAGCTTAAAAGATGAGTACGGATTTACTGTAACTGTATTTGAAGATTCACCTACAATGTATCAGGATGTTATTCTTGGAAACAGCGCTGCATGCGTAGAAGATACACCCATTATGGCTGCTTCCATCAAGGAAGGCGACCTTGCTCTGAAGATTCCGGAAGGAATGGAAAGTGAAGGCGCTCCTTACGGATTTGCTATCATGGACACAGCTGATCAGGAATTACTTGATATGTTTAATGCCGGTCTTAAAAACATCAAAGCAAACGGCAAATATGATGAGATTCTCGATAAATACCTGAAATAATGTAAGCTTGAAACAAACGTGAGAAGCTCTGAAAAGGGTTTCTCACGTTTTGCTATCAGGAATTCTGTATGATCCCATATAAATCAATCATTCCACAGCAATGAAAGAAAAGGAGATATTAAATGCTATACATAGTCGAAAAATATGGTGCAATGTTACTGAGCTCTTTAGGACAGACCATACTGCTGACCTTGCTGTCACTGTTTTTTGCCATGATCATTGGTTTGATTTTTGCCCTGATGAATGTGGGCAGAAACCGCGTTTTCAATTTTATAGGCACTGTTTATGTAGATGCGGTCAGGGGCGTTCCGCTGATCGTACTTGCATATTTTATTTACTTTGGTATTCCGGCAGGCATTAAGTCCATGGGAGTGCAGGACTTCAGATTAACTGCCCTTTCGGCAGGAACGATGGCCCTTTCCATGAACTGCGGCGCATATATGGCGGAGATTATTCGTGCCGGAATCGAAAGCGTAGATAAGGGACAGATGGAAGCCAGCCGAAGCCTGGGATTATCCTATGGAAAAAGTATGAGGCTGGTGGTTCTTCCCCAGGCAATCCGTACCATGATTCCTTCCATTATCAACCAGTTTATCATTACCTTAAAGGATACTTCCATTCTTTCCGTCATTGCTTTCCCGGAGCTGACCAATACGGGTAAGACTATTGCCGGAAATACCTTCAAGGTTTTGGAGACATGGACCATTGTCGGTCTTATGTATATGATTGTAATCATTACTCTCAGTAAGATAGCCAAGAGGATTGAGAGGAGGGCAAACCGTGGAAGATAGAAAAATTATGGTCCATGTAGAGGACTTAAAGAAAAACTTCGGCAAGCTGGAAGTTTTAAAAGGAATGAGCATTGATATTGCAGAGGGAGAGGTTGTCGTTTTGTTAGGACCCTCCGGAAGCGGAAAATCCACTTTTCTACGGTGCTTAAACCAGTTAGAGGTGGCTACTGCAGGCACGATCATTATTGATGACTGTGATGTTACCGACAAGCATACGGACATTAATGTGGTCAGGGAGAATATCGGAATGGTATTCCAGCATTTTAATTTATTCCCCCACAAGACAGTTTTGGAAAACATTATGCTTGCGCCGGTGGAATTGAAAAAAATGACCAAGGAAGAAGCAAAGGATAAGGGCATGCAGCTTTTAAAGAGGGTAGGCATGGAGCAGAAGGCGGATGTTTACCCTGCACAGCTGTCCGGCGGACAGAAGCAGCGTGTGGCAATAGCCAGAGCCCTTGCCATGAATCCCGATATCATGCTTTTTGATGAGCCTACCTCCGCTCTGGATCCTGAGATGGTAGGAGAGGTTTTAAGCGTTATGCAGGAGCTTGCGGCAGATGGCATGACCATGGTGGTGGTTACCCACGAAATCGGCTTTGCAAGGGAAGTGGCGGACAGAATCGTATTTATGGACGGAGGATATATTGTGGAGCAGGGAACTCCCGATGAAGTCATATCCCATCCGAAGGAAGAGAGAACCATAGATTTCTTAAATAAAGTATTATAGGGGGAAGGCTATGAAAAAAATTATTACAATCAGCCGTGAATTCGGCGCCGGGGGAAGCGCCATCGGTACCCAGGTGGCAAAGAGGCTGGGATATGAGTTTTACGACAAGGCGATTATTCTCCGTGCGGCAAAGGAATCCAACATCGACATGGAAAGCATTTTGAAATGGGATGAAAAGGTACCGGTTAATTTTGGTTTTGCTCAGAGCCTTTTTGATTTCTATAACAAGCCCTTAAACGAAAAGCTTTTTGAGGTGCAGAGAGAGGTTATCAGGAAAATCGGCGAAAAGGGTAACTGTGTTATTTTAGGAAGAAATGCCAATACAATTTTAAAGGAGTTTGACAATTGCCTTCATGTTTTCATTCATGCTACTCCTTATTGGCGTCTTGAGCATATGAAGGAAAAGATGCCGGATACGCCGGAAGCGAAAATCAGCGATGAGATTCGTGCCATTGATAAGGCGAGAAGGAAATATTGTACCTATTATACCAATACCGAATTCGGTATGTCGGAATATTATGATATTTCATTAAGTTCATCTACACTGGGAATCGAAACCTGTGTGGATACTATTTGCAGACTTGCCGAATTATGATGAAAGAACTGTAAAAATTCTGGCGGGTATACAGCACAAGTGACTTGTGCCTATACCTGTCATATTTTTATGTTTTTTTCTTTGAAATATGATAGTGAAGTCAGAGGGAAAAATATCGGAACAACATACAGTTGTAATTACGAACGGTGTGTTACTAAAAAGAGAAAAAGCACCTTGATAAGGTGCATAATATACCTTCCCAGATGCTTGCAGATGCTATTTTTCGTTTGTATCATATGTATATTAAGACGTTTGATTCTGTGAATGGTGATTTAATTGAAAAATACAAATGAAAAGAGAACAGCACGGACAGAGAGGCTGAAATCAATTCGGCTGCTGCTGGGATTTACCCAAAAGCAATTTGCGGAAAGGCTGGGGATGAGCAGGGAAGGCTATCAGAAGCTGGAGCGCGGCGAGAATAACATTTCCCTGGATGTCCTGGAAAAACTGAAAACAGTTTATGGGGTATCCGCCGATTATCTTTTATATGGCGAAATTCAGGATGAGGAAAAAATGTGGTATATGCTTAAGAACTGCTCTGAAACCACAAAACTGGAAATGCTGATCAGGCTGATCGGATATTTTACGTCATCGGGAAACCCATCTTTTTCTGAAAGGGAATTTGATTTCGAAAAACTTTTTAAAGAAATAAGCATATGGAACGGGCAGTAAGACCATGATCAAAAAAGTCCTGATCCTGGAAGATGATCCGGTAATCAGCCAGTTTCTTTCAGAGCTTGTGCGTTCTTGTGATAAAACCGCCTGTATTTTTCAAACTGCCGATGTGGCAAAAGCATATCAAATAGTCGTCTCTAACGATATCGAACTTATGCTGGTAGATATTATGCTGGATAAATTACGCCCCGAAGATATATCGGGGTTAAATTTTGTGGCGGATATCAGAAAGCTGGACAAGTATGCATTTGTTCCTATTATTATCGTATCCGGATTAATTGACGAAACCTTTCATTCCTTTTATGAACTGCATTGTTATGGTTTTTTAGAAAAGCCTTTTTCGCCGGAAGGTGCATTGAGGCTGATTCATGATGCCCTGCGTTATGAAATGAAAAAAAGTGAAAAAGAATTTATATGTTTCCGTCAGGGATGTGTAATCTGCCCTGTAAGGATTTCAGAAATTGTATTCATTGAACATAAGCGGCGGAAGATGCTGATTCATACCACAAAGGATGTCATTCAGATTCCTTACCGGACATGTAAAGAAACCATTGTGGAGTTGGAAAGCAGCGGCTTTGTAGTCTGTGCAAGGGGCATGGTAGTGAATCTGGCCTTTGTTGGAGCAATAGATGGCATTAACCAGTATATTGTGTTAAGGGACGGACTGGGGAGGCTGGAACTGGGCAGAGGATATATCAAAAGAATCAAAGATATTTTGCAGCAGATGTAAATTTTGCCGGAAGCGGTGCACAATTTTTAGCGGGAAGTGACAAACAAAAGAAATGACTGATTGCCGTTGTGGTCAGAACAGACCGTGAAATGAAAAAGCGAAATGAGAAAAGACGTGATTTGTCATATCCCGCATGCAGTTTACATAACTGCATCACTATTGTAATGGCATAATTCGACAAAATAATTTTTATGGCTTTAAATGCCTGAAAAAGGGAACAAAATGCATAAAAAAGTAAAACCAGGTAGGTAAATATGCATCTTAGGACAAAATTTGATGGATAAAATTTCAGGAAAATGTTTTATTGGAAGGGCTTTTTTGTTATAATGAAACAGTCGGAGGACTTACTATGAGAAAAATTAAGATAATATTCTTAGGAACTTTGGCCCTGTTGATGGCAACTGCTTCAGGGTGCGGACATAAAGAAGGAGAAAATATAAAGGCGGGCTTTGCGGCTATAGAGCAGTCCGATTATCAGGGAGCCATGCAGTGTTTTGAGCAGGCTGTGGTATCGGGAGAGGATTTGGAGCTTTCCTACAGGGGAATGGGAATTACATATCTGGGAATGGCCGATTATGAAAATGCTGTTTCAGCCTTTGAGAAAGCCTTGGATAACGGCGGGATTTTTGCTGGCAATCTGGAACGGGACATCAATTTCTATATGGCTACTGCGTTATATAAGAACAACCAGCTGGAAGAGGCGGAGAAACTACTAGATGCTATTATTGAAAGTGACAAAAAGAATGCTGACGCTTACTACTTGAGGGGGAGTATCTCTATTGCATTGGGAGATTATGAGAGTGGAATCTACAATTTTGAAAAGGCAATGGGGTATGCTACGGATACCCATGCATTAAAAATTGATGTTTATGAAGTGCTTGCGGCTAACGGTTATGAGGAAAAAGGCAGGGAATATCTGACCCAGATGCTGGACGAAGAGAAAAACCTTAGCGATTATGAGCAGGGCGTCGTTTATTTTTACCTGGAGGATTACGACAATGCCAGAAATCATCTGGAAGTAGCCAAACAGTCTGCTAAAAAAGAAAGCGGCAAAATCATATATATGTTAGGCCGTACTTATGAGCAGTTAGGAGACAGCAATTATGCCGGGATTATGTATTCCGAATATCTGGAGGACAATCCGGGAGATGCGCTTTTATATAACCAGCTGGGATTGTGCAAGCTTGCGGCAGGTGATGCGGATGCTGCCATCCATGCTTTTGAAACTGCATTGGGATTGGAGGATTCTTCCATGACCCAGACATTGCGGTACAATCAGATTGTGGCATATGAAGCAGCTGGGGATTTTAAAAAGGCGAAGTCTCTGATGAATGCGTATCTTACTGCATATCCCGATGATGAAGCAGCCCAGAGGGAAGCAGTATTCTTAAGCACTAGATAAAGATATAGGAGAAGGAAGTATGATCAATCAATTAACAGCAAAGATTCAAAAAACAGGAGCGCCCATTGTTGTAGGATTAGACCCTATGTTAAAATATGTGCCGGAGCATATCAAGGCAAAGGCATTTGAAGAGTTTGGGGAGACGCTGGAAGGTGCTGCGGAAGCAATCTGGCAGTATAATAAGGGAATCGTGGATGCGGTTTGTGATCTGGTTCCGGCGGTAAAGCCGCAGATTGCCATGTATGAGCAGTTCGGGATTCCGGGACTTTCCGCTTTTGCCAAAACTGTTGCTTACTGTAAGGAAAAAGGATTGGTTGTAATCGGAGATATTAAACGTGGCGATATTGGCTCTACCTCCAGCGCATATGCGGTGGGGCATTTGGGAAAGGTTACGGTAGGCTCCAAAAGCTATTACGGGTTTGATGAAGACTTTGTAACGGTCAATCCCTATTTAGGCTCTGATGGAGTAAAGCCCTTTATAGATGTTTGCAAAGAGGAAAAGAGAGGAATTTTTGTATTAGTCAAAACTTCCAACCCCAGCAGCGGCGAATTTCAAGATAGAGTCATTGACGGCAAGCCCTTATATGAGCATGTGGGTAAAATGGTAGATGAATGGGGCAGAGAATGCATGGGAGATGCCTACAGCTATGTAGGCGCTGTAGTGGGAGCTACTTATCCGGAAATGGGAAAGGTGTTGCGGGATATTATGCCCAAGGCTTATATCCTGGTACCGGGCTATGGCGCACAGGGCGGCAAAGGCAAGGATTTAACCCATTTCTTCAATAAAGACGGATTAGGAGCTATTGTGAATTCCTCCAGGGGCATTATTGCCGCATACCAGAGCGATGCTTATAAGGAGAAGTTTACGGCTGAAAATTATGCGGATGCTTCCAGGGCGGCAGTGCTTGCCATGAAAGAGGATATTGCACAGGCGTTGGGATAAACTATTAGAGAAAAGGGCGGAAATGCCTGTGGATAAGGAGAAAGAGAAATGGAACAGTACAAACAGGAATTTATAGAATTTATGGTAGATTGCAATGTGTTAAAGTTCGGGGATTTTGTTACCAAAAGCGGACGTAAGACCCCTTTCTTTGTCAATACGGGATTTTACCGTACCGGGGGACAGTTAAAGAAGTTGGGCGAGTATTATGCCAAGGCAATTCATGACAAGTTCGGTCTGGACTTTGATGTACTCTTCGGACCGGCATACAAAGGGATTCCCCTGACTGTAGCCGCTACCATGGCAATCAGCGACCTGTATGGAAAGGATATCAAATACTGTTCCAACAGAAAGGAAGTCAAGGACCACGGCGATAAAGGCATTCTTTTGGGAAGCCCTATTGAAGACGGCGATAAGGTACTGTTGATTGAGGATGTTACCACTGCAGGCACCTCCATTGGAGAGACCCTGCCTATCATCAAGGCACAGGGCGATGTAACGGTATGCGGGCTGGTAGTCAGCGTGGACAGGTGCGAAAGAGGCAAGGGGGAGAAAAGTGCCCTCACTGAAATTTCCGAAACCTACGGAATGGAGACAACGGCTATCGTGACCATGGAGGAAGTGGTAGAACATTTGTATAATAGGCCCTATAAAGGCAAGGTATACATTGACGATACCCTGAAGGCGGCAATTGATGCATATTATGAACAGTATGGTGTAAAATAGAAAAGGAGAGACGGTATGGAAGAAAGAATCTATAAGACAATGACAAATTCCGGAGCATTAAACATCACGATCGGCATTATCACAATTGCGGCGGGAATTGCAGCAGGCGTGCTTTTAATTATCAGCGGAGCGAAGCTTTTATCGGGTAAATCCGGACTGATATTTTAAGGAATGAATTATGCGTAGAAAAGGCTACATGTTTACAAATAAAAGCCATTCGGATATTGGAAAAATGTCGGCGGTTTTGGGAGCGGTTTCTATGGTTTCCATATGTCTGGTCATTTATATTTCATACAGCCGGAATGGCGGAGTGGATGCAAAGCTGGGCGCAGCGACATTTTTTGCCCTGCTGTATTCTCTGGCAGGGGAGATTCTGGGAATCATGTCCCGTCTGGAAAAGGACAGATTTTATCTTTTCCCCAATATTGGGATTATTTTAAATGCCATTGTGATTTTGATGGAAGGATTTTTATTGTATTTGGGAGTGTATGGTGTCTGATGGAAGAAAGATGGAAATTATGTGTTGACAGAATCAGGGAAATTGAAGCAAGTCCGCAGTTAAGCGAACCTTTTGGGAGCTACTTTAGGAAGGTGGCTTCTTTTCTTTTGAAAATTGCAGATATTTATGAAGCGCAAAGGGACGGGAAAGAGGACGTCTGGAACAGGGAAACAATGCAGTCCCTGTATAGCGATGTGGAAGAGAAAAGTTATGTAAACTCATATGCCAATCCGGCCTATGGAGTTTCCATTTTTGGAAAAGAGCTGGGAAGGCTGCTTGCTTTTTTATATGCGGAAATGTATTCTCTGCCCGCCTATGCAGCGGAGGCGGAGCAATTTGAAATACTTATCCGTTTTGAACTCTTTGTGGAAACATATTGTATTTCCAGGGAGAGAATGGAGGATTCGGAAGAGGGAAGCAGGGAGAAGCTTTATGAATTCATGTGGGAGTGTTGTTACTGGTTCGTCAGCGATTATCTGGATGTTGAGATGGAAAAGCGGGTAGGGGAAAAAGTGGATCCCTCCTTTGATTTTGCCTACAGGTTGATTATGGAATCGGATTTATCAAAGCCGGACTACTTGTACCGTTATGGCGAATATGTTACGGATAACCAGATTGAGACAGCAAGACTTTTAAACGGCATGCCGCCGGAAAAACTGCAGAAAATGGCGGATACCTATACAGAAGGTTACCGCATAGGATTTATTAAGGGAAACAAAGATATTTCCAAGAAAAAGGTGGTAAATATTATTTATCCCATAGGTTTTGAAAAGGTCGTAAAGCTGGCAATTGCCAATTTTGAGGCCATGGGGCTGAAGGCAACCCTGATGAGGACTCCCCATTCGATTTTCCATAAAAGAGGAACAGCCATAGGAGGATATTACAGCAGCAGTCCAAACAGGCAGTTTGATTATGACCACAGGGAAGATGATGCCCTGTTTCTGGATAAAAAGCTGGTAAACAGAAAATTAGAGGTTTTGCGGGAAGCATATGGAAACTATGAGGAGCTGGCGGCCCTTCATGGCGGTCCGGCATGGATTGAGGTGTTCGGGGAAAAGGATTTCCGCCCGGAGGACAAACCGGAGGCATGCAGCTATAGTGAAAAGCAGCAGAAGCTGTCGGTGGATTATGCCGTAAAGTCGGGAGAGATTATCAACAGATATATTCCGGGAGATGAGAGAAGTTTTACCATCATCGCTTATCCCATTCCGGAAATCGGAAAAGAGTATCCCGAAATTATGGAAGAGACCATTGCCCTTAATACGCTGCCCTATGACAAATATGAACAGGTGCAGCAGATTATCATTGATGCATTGGACCGGTGCAGCTATGTGAGAGTCATGGGAATGGACGGCAACAGAACGGATTTAAAAATAGAGTTATGTAAACTTGAGAATCCCGGGAAGATGACGAAGTTTGAAAACTGTGTTGCGGACGTCAATATTCCTGTGGGGGAAGTATTTACCTCGCCAGTGCTTGAGGGGACGGAAGGCGTTCTTCATGTGAAGAGAGTGTATCTGCGGGACTTGTCTTATGATAATCTGGAACTGTCCTTTGAAGATGGGATGGTAAAGGACTACCGTTGCACCAATTACCAGGATGAAGAGCAGAACCGGAAATATATTAAGGACCATATATTACACCATTACAACTCTATCCCTATGGGAGAGTTCGCAATAGGGACAAATACGACGGCTTATGTGATGGGGCGGAAATACGGTATTGAGGATAAGCTACCCATTTTAATCGCAGAAAAGACAGGACCGCATTTTGCAGTGGGGGACACCTGCTATTCCCACGGGGAGGATGTGGCGGTATTCAATCCCGACGGAAAAGAAATTGTCGCAAGGGACAATGAGATTTCCATATTGAGGAAGGATGAAGAAAAAAAGGAGCAGGCATATTTCCAGTGCCATACGGATATTACCATTCCTTATGACGAACTAGGAAGGCTTTATGGCGTGACGCCGGAAGGGGAAGAAATTGATTTTATCATAAAAGGAAGGTTTGTACTGGCAGGAACGGAAATGCTCAACGAAGCATTTGCACAAAAATAAATGCACAAAATTAGGGGGTAAAACAGTTGCACTTATTTTTCGTTTCTTGTACACTATACTTGAAATGTATCTATATAACGAAAGGATGAAACAGTATGGCACAGGTTGGTATTGTTATGGGCAGTGATTCCGATATGCCCGTTATGAGTAAAGCGGCAAATATTCTTGAGGAGCTGGGAATTTCTTACGAGATGAGGATTATTTCCGCCCACAGGGAGCCGGATGTATTTTTCGAATATGCGAAAACTGCTGAGGAGAAAGGGTTTAAGGTAATCATTGCGGGAGCGGGGATGGCAGCTCATCTTCCGGGTATGTGCGCCGCAATTTTCCCCATGCCGGTAATCGGTATTCCCATGCACACCACCTCTTTGGGAGG
>CAZZHJ010000066.1:1848-10477 GCA_964653815.1 uncultured Lachnospiraceae bacterium | reverse complement strand
ATTCAGGAGGTCTCAGTTATCTCGTAATGAGCTCCATTGTTTCCGAATTGTACGATCAGGGAATTATTGAAGCAAGAAGCGTAGAGCAGACAGAAGTATTTAAAGCAGCAGAAACTTTTGCTAGGGTGGAAGGCATTCTTCCTGCGCCGGAGAGCAGTCATGCAATTAAGGTTGCCATTGACGAAGCAATGAAGTGCAAAGAGACCGGAGAGGAGAAGAACATTGTATTCGGCCTGACCGGTACAGGTTACTTTGATATGGTTGCTTACCAGAAATACAATGACGGTGAGATGAGCGATTATATTCCTACAGATGAGGACCTGGCAAAATCTATTGCCACACTTCCTAAAGTAAATCTGTAAAAACAGATATTGGCTGTCAGGACTGACAGTTTTAGAAGCCCCTTTTGCCAGGCAAAGAAAATGCCTGATGAAAGGGGCTTTAAAATTTGCTTGCTTATCGCAGACTATTGTGATAGTATAGACTATAGAAGTAGTCTGGAAGAGGGAGAGACGGTTTAGATGGAATTAAAATTATTTGACAGTGAAATTAAGGTAATGGATTTAATATGGGCAAATGAACCTGTAAGCGCAAAGGAATTAAGTATACTTGCAGCGCAGGAAACTGGGTGGAATAAAAATACCACTTACACGGTCATTAAGAAGCTGGAGACAAAAGGCTATATTAAGCGCCATGAACCGGGATTTATGTGTACATCGTTAATTTCAAAGGACGAGGTGTGCAGGGCGGAAACCCAGAGCCTGATCGACAAGCTTTTTGGAGGCTCTAAAAAGGCATTGTTTTCCGCTCTTTTAGAAGATGAAAAGTTGTCGGGAAAAGAACTTGAAGAACTGCGGAAGATGATTGATGAGAGGTAAGGCCTATGCCGGGAGAAGTGTTTTACTGGATTTTTAATATGAGCATTACGGCGTCAGTTACAGGACTGGTTCTTTTGCTCTTGAGAAAAATAAAAAAAATTCCCAGACGGCTGATTTTTGTTTTATGGGTTGTTCCCTTTTTACGGATGTGGCTGCCGGTCAGTATCGGGAGCAGATACGGACTTATGGAGATGCTGTCCCGGATAGGGATAAAGACCGTTACGGTATATGAAGGACAAAGTCAGATTACTGCCATGAATAGTGTGGGTGCCGCAGACAGTTATTTTCCAATGGTTTATAAAGAAAACCTCCTGGAGCACGTTTTTAATATTGCGTTTGTAGTCTGGCTCATAGGATGCATCGTATTTTTTGGAATACTGGCTTTCCTCTATGCCGGAGTGAAAAGAGAACTACGGCATACGGTACACTGGCGGGATAATATCTGGCTGTCAGAGCAGACGGTTACTCCTGCCGTTTATGGGATTTTCCGCCCTCGGATCGTAGTGCCTGCAACATATCAGGATAAGGAGATGCGCTATATTCTGGCTCATGAAAAAGCGCATATCCATCGTCGGGATAATTTTTGGAGGATATTGGGATTTGTGACAGCCTGTGTGCATTGGTTTAACCCCTTTTCATGGCTGTTTCTGAAGTTGTTTCTGGAAGATATAGAGTTTTCATGTGATGAGACGGTGGTCAGAGGATTTGACAAAGAGGAAAGAAAGGCATATGCATCGGCGCTTGTTGACTGCGCTGAAGGAAATAATGCTCTTGCTTCCGCTTTTGGCGGCGCAAAAATCCATAAGCGGATTTACCAGATTTTATCCTATAAAAAAATATCGGTATTTTCTGCAGTGTGTTTTGCCGTGCTGGCGGCAGCAGTTGCCTATGCGTTACTGACAAACGGGGTGTAAAGGAGGATTTATGGAAAACAAAAAGCTAAACAGGTACTATATATTTTCTGCCATAGGCATTTTGGCAGCTTCATTTTATCCATTGTATATGGGAGTGCGCGTCGTATCGGATATGATAACAAATGGAACAGTTATGAAGGAAGATTATCCCAAGTACATTATTCCTTATACGCCTATAAGCCTTGCCCTTATTATAGGAATATTCCTGATGCCTTTGTTGATGAAATATATCAGGCATCCCCTGTTTTTGGCATCGATTTTATCCGTAGCCGTGTTTTTTGGGGCGGAATTGCTTTTGGAAAATAAGGTAGTTGTTACTACTTCCTCGATTCCTGTAGAATTAGATGACTGGCAGATGTATATGTGTATGAGCGTGGGTCCCATTGGGAGTAAAGGTATTGGCAGTTATAGTGATTTTGGGCGGTATGGGAGTGCAACTATAGAGCCTGTTGCCGAAGTAGAAGGAACACAGACGGCTGCTGAAATCCTTATGGGGGATTACAATCCTGCTTTTAAATTGCATTTTTATGCGATTTCTCTTGTTCTGATACTGTCTGTCCTGAATTGTTTTTACGGGTTTGCCCATGTGATAAAAAGCGCTGAGAAAAAGAAACTGAAGACACTGGTCATGCAGGCAATAGCCAGCGGTATTTTTCTGGGGCTTTGTATTTTGGCATGCTTTACTGCCTTTTTCAGAAACGGGGAAATACAGGTTTCCTTTATTTCGGCAGTCCTTATGACAATATTTTTTGTTCTGTTCGGTATAACTGCAGGAATTTATGCGGCTTCATTTTTACATGGAAAGAATAAACGAATTTTCATTATACTCCCTGCTGTGACGGCATCACTTATGACTACGCTTATGTATATAGGTGAATTGATACTGTTAAGCGGTCATTTATACCGTTTTGGAAAAGGGTTTTTGTTTAGGGGATTATGGGCGGGAATAAGAGACTTTAATCCTGATGGGGTGCTTAATCTCGGTCTTGCTCCCATAGATTTCATCATTATACTGGCGTCAGGGATTATCTGTGCCGGCATTTTAAGGTTTCAAAAACCCGGGCCGGAGGGAGAAACTTTAGGAAAAGAGGATGAACTTTAACAGAAATTATGATATACTCCTTACATAAGAAACGAGTCGATATAACGCAGACGGAAAGGGAGGTATTTATGCACAAAGAAAACTTATCTGCATCGGAGGCATTGGCAAAATTAAAAGAGGGCAACAAACTTTATCTGACTTCTGACACAAACCCGGGAGATATATCACCGAGGATGAGACAGGTTACCTGTGATGAGGGTCAGAGTCCTTATGCAATTGTTGTTACATGTTCGGATTCCAGAGTGATTCCCGAAGGCATTTTTTCCGCTGGAATTGGAGAATTGTTTGTCATCCGTGTAGCCGGCAATGTCATGGATAATCATCAGATTGGCAGCGTTGAGTATGCTGCAGACCATTTGGGAAGCAAGCTGGTGGTTGTATTGGGGCACACCCACTGCGGTGCGGTAGGAGCAACAATCAGCAGTGCGCCGGAAGGATTTGTAAAAACTATCACCGATGAAATCCGCAAGGCTATCGGCGATGAAAAAGATGAGTATAAGGCATGCTGCTTGAACGTGCAAAGAAGTGTTTCTATTGTAAAGGAAAGCCTTAGCGAAATGGTGGAAAAAGACGGGCTGAAGGTTTGTGGTGCCATTTACCATATTGATAACGGAGAAGTTGAATTTTTGGACTAAAAAGAACAAACCATAAAAAGAAATTTTTTGGAAATTGAATGAAAGGTTTCATCGCTCTATTTTTAAAGAAGAGAGATGAAGCCTTTTTTATGATGACAGGGGTCGTCGGCAAAAAAATTTGTAAAAAACAAAAAAAGTACTTGATTATTTACAGATGTAATCCGATAATAGAGATAGAAGTATATGCGGAGGTAATTTTATGGGAGAAATAACACCAAGTGAAAATGAATGGCTGATCATGGAAGTGATTTGGAAAGAAAACGGATCCATTACCGCATCGGAAATTATAGAAAAATTAAAGGGAATACTGGATGTCAGCCAGAAAACCATCCGCGTTATGATAGGCAGGCTGGTGGCGAAGGGCGTATTAAATTATACAGTGGATGAAAATGATTCCAGGATTTATCATTATTTCCCCTTGAAAACCAAGGAAGAATGTCTGGATTTAAAGAGCAGGCGCTTTGTGAAAAATTATTTCGGAGGGGATGCTTCCCTTGCAGTTGCCAGTTTTCTGAAGTCCACCGATATTACCAAGGAGCAGCTTATGGAGCTGGAAGAACTGGTAGAGTCCTTGAGAGAGCGGCAATAGAAGAGAGAAGGGATTGGTATGGACGAAATCTTGTATTTGCTGAAGGGTTTTGGGAACTTTGCAGCAATATACTGCTTTGACAAGTGCATACGGACAATGATTGCAGGGATGGCAATGCTTCTCTTGATCTGTGCAATACGCAAATACAACAGACGGCATGCGGCGTATATCAATATTGGCGCCATGGCGTTACTGCTTCCCATGGCATTTATGGGAATGAACAAGTTGTTTTTCAGAGGATATCTCTATTTCCTGCTTAACAGTCTTTATGCGCGTATTAATAAGGCTGCATATGGAAAAGCATATTTTACGGTAATGGGAATTCTTCTGGCTGTCTATATTATAAAAAGCAGAGGGTTAAAACGAAGATTGAAAAGCCTTCCGCTGCTTGAGAACGGGATAAAAGAGGAGCTGATAGAGAGCTTGACGGTTTATGACAGGACTGCCCTGCCCCGTAGATATTTAAGCCGGATTAAGATTTATGTTACGCCGGAAAAGGTAAGTCCTTATTCCGGAGGAATATTCCATCCCTTTGTTGTGATTCCTGAAGAAATCACGAGGAATTGGGATGATACACAGAGAAAGGTTATTCTGAGCCACGAATTTTTACATATTAAGTCAGGACATATTGTATTATTGTTTTTGTTTGCCATGCTGCGTATCTATTGGTGGATAAATCCTGCAATATACCTGTGTGAAAAAGTTTTGCGGGAAGATTTGGAAATGGCCTGTGATGAAAGCTGTGTGCGTTGTACAGGGGTAAGCAGGCTGGAATATGGGAAGCTGATTCTCGGTGTGATTACGATGTTAAAAGGTGTACAGGAAGAGTGTGCGGCATCCTTTTTAGACGGCAATTACTTTCAGGTCTTAAGAAAAAGAATTGGATATTTAAATGAACGAAGAGCCATAAGTGTCAGAGAGAATGCGCCACAGCGGGCAGCGATATTCTTTGGGGTCGTATTAGCGGCTTTATTTGTCCTGATAGGGCTTACATCCTATCCCCGTTATACCAGAATGAAGGAAATTACTTTCTATAATGAAGACCTGGAAATGGTGGTCTGGGATTCCAGGGAATTTGGGAATTCTGTGGAAATAGTAAATGGCGAAGTCCGGATTGACAAGAAAGAGTTTCAAAAGATTTTGGATGCAAAGCAGATTAGTGGGGAATATGTATATATTTCCTTTGACACCATTATGAAGGTGCCGGGAGCCGGTGGCGGCGGAAATGTAGCTATGGTAGCCATAGATGATTTTGACGATGTTTTTTATCTGGCTGCAGACGACTGGAAAAACCATCTGGCTGTGTTTATGATGATGTATTTGATATAATAAGGAGGATAATATGAATATTTCCATTGATGGCGGATTCCTGCGTTCCTTTGGAAACGGGATGCTAAAAAGTACTCAGGACAGGATGGAAAGACAGCAGCAGACGCAGAAGCAGGTGGATTTTTTTGAAGCACAAAAGAGTAACCTGAAAAACATGCTCTGTGAAAGTCCGGAAGATATTATGCGGAAGCTGGATATGCTTCATTCTTACGAGGATCAAATTGCCGCAGTAAAAGCAGCTTACAACAATGAGCAGATGTTCCATATTATGGACGAAGCCAGAGAAATGGGCGAAAAAATTGCGGAAGCGGCGGAAAAATACAAACCGAAAACACCGGAAGAAAGAAGAGAAGACCTGGTGGAAGAAGCAATGGGCATCGAAGAACAGGATGGCTTACTTTCCGAAATTATGGATGAACTGGAAGAAGTTGTTGAGGTTATGGAAGAACTGGAGGCTTCAAAGGAAGCATTGTCTGGCGAAGGCACTGCAGAGATTCTGGAAGAGAGTGCAGAGGCTGTGGAAAACGGGGCGGATATGGAGTCCGAAAATGTACTTTTACAGGCCGAAAAAGTCCCGGAAGAAGAAAAAAATCTTATATATCGGCCATTTGATGCAAAAATTTAAGAGAAATTTAAAAAAAATTAAAAAAATTTCCAAAAAAAGCTAATGTTTATTTAAAATAAACCGAAATACAATATGACAGATTAGCAAATGGATTTGCTATTCTAAATATTATTAATCAAGGAGGATGATACTATGACAAACGTGAACACCAACTACACTGACATTTTCAGTAGTATGATGGGAACTTCGGGCACGGAAAACAATAATGCTTTTAGTCTTACAGATTATATGAGCATTAAGAGTGGCAGCTATGGTAAATTGTTAAAAGCTTATTACAAAAAACAAGATACCAAAGATGCTGAGACTGCCGAGACCGAAAAGAAACAGTTGTCCCTGTTAAAGACAAAAGCGGACAATCTGAAAAATTCCATGCTGGACTTAATGGATGAGGATTTATTTAAGAAGAAAACCATTAAGACCAAGGACGAAAAGACAGGCGAAGAAACAGAAAAGGAAGACTATGACTGGGAGGCAATTACAAAGGCAGTGAATTCCTTTGTAGACAGCTATAATGCCCTTGTAGGAGCCACAGGAGAAAGCGACAACAATAAGGTTCTGAGAAATGCAACATGGCTTACCAAGATGACAGAGACCAACTCCAAACTATTGGCAAAGGTAGGCATTACCATTGGTGATGATAATAAGTTAAAGGTTGATGTTGATACTTTGAAGAAGTCAAACATGAATACTTTAAAGGTATTGTTCCAGGGATCTGGCTCCTTTGCAGACAAAGTAGTTCAGAAAGCGTCTCAGATTGGAAGTGCAGCAGTTCAGGGTACAAGTGTCGGAGGAAGCTCTTACACCAACCATGCTGATTACAAGAAATTATCTTCAAACGGTTATCTTTTTGATAATACGTTCTAGACAATAATGATTTGATAAGCCGTGAGGAAACGGCAGAATGGAGGAAATTCATGAGTGGAGTAAATGGAGTAAATAGTTATACAAATTCATATAGCAATTATGAGAATACAGCAGCTAAGGCTAAACAGACAACTGAAAAGACTGAAGCTGCACAGCCCGGTGCAGTATATGAGCCTTCCAAAGAAGGAAAGGCAGCAGTTGACCGTTCTGCAATCGTTGCACAGTTAAAGGCAGATGCAGAAGCACGTGCAGCACAGATGACCGATTTAGTACATAAGATGATGAGCCAGCAGGGTGTTGCAATCGGCAAATCCGATGATATGTGGAGATTCTTGGCAAGCGGCAAATTCACTGTAGATGCTGCAACAAAAGCACAGGCTCAGAAAGATATCGCAGATGACGGATATTGGGGCGTGTCTCAGACTTCCCAGAGAATCTTTGATTTTGCAAAGGCTTTGACTGGCGGAGACGGCGCTAAAATGGAAGAAATGCGTAAAGCATTCGAAAAAGGTTTCAAGATGGCAACAGGCACATGGGGACAGAAACTTCCTGATATTAGCCAGAGAACTTATGATGCTACAGAGAAGCTTTTCGATGATTATGCAGCAGGCTTAAAAGCTAACGCATAATAATCAGCTATAAGCGGATTTAAAGTGTAACAAAATAAAAATTGAATAATAACGGGTAAAAGGAATTACCCTTTACTAATCAATGGTTAGAAAGGAGTCGATACCATGATTATCAGTTCCAGCAAGGTAGGAATGTCTTCCCAGAGGGAATACGTTCATTACGAGATGCTGCACAGCGAGACTATCAATGAAAAAGCGGGGCAGGCAATCAAGCTGGAGGTTTCCCCTGAAGGAAAAAGCCTTTCTGAGCAATTGAAGGAGTATCAGGAGCAGAAGAGAGAAGCCCAGGAAAAGAAACAACAGGAAAATTTCCAGAAAATGTTTGACGAGGGCAAAATCAGAGGGAAGGATACACCTCAGTGGGCCCAAGGTCCCAGCAGCCGGTATGAGCAGAAGTTGGAAATGCTGCGCAAGATGTTACAAGCATTAAGTAGTTTCAATAAAAAAGGAAACAATCCGTGGAGTACCATGAGCAGTATTAAGCAGATACAGGCGGATTATAAAAAGGCTTCCTCATCCTTTGGAATGGCTCAGTCATCTTCAGGATACGGAATTGCCGCATCTGCGTCTTACAGTGCTTCTTCCTATCGTGCAGCAACTTCAGCAATAGATTTGACATCAGTTGCACCTAATCAGGGCGGCAATGTATGGACCAGGACAACGGTTACCTCCGGATTTGTGACAGAAGCAGAGTTTACGGCATTTCAGACAACCGGTGTGGCTAAAACGACAGATGGCAGGGAAATTAATTTTGGCGTATCTGTTGAGATGTCCAGAGCTTTTTGTGCAAAGTATGAATCTTTTACACAGCAGAATTATATTGTAACCGACCCGTTGGTTATCAATTTGGATTCCAATGTGGCAAGCGTGTCCGATATGAAGTTTTTATTCGATTTGGATGCAGACGGTAAGGAAGAGGAAATATCCTTTGCAGGACGCGGAAGCGGATTTTTAGCACTGGATAAAAACGGGGATGGCAAAATCAACGATGGTTCTGAGCTGTTTGGCACAAAGAGCGGAGACGGCTTTGGCGACTTGGCCGCTTATGATGAAGACGGTAACGG
>CAZZHJ010000066.1:0-1748 GCA_964653815.1 uncultured Lachnospiraceae bacterium | reverse complement strand
CGGAATAAAACATTTATTTGTTTTATTTTGAAGTAATTTGTTAAAAGTAGTATGCGAGGACGAATGCATAAGCGAAGAACCTGTGAGATTTTTTATAAAAATTCTCATAGGTTCTTTTGTTTTGGTAAAAATAAGTGTTACAATAAAATATATATGAATGGGGAAAATGTATTAACAGCTAGGGCATAATTTTGAAGGAATGGGAAAAACAATGAAGAAGAAAAAAGAACGTAACAGGGAGGAGTTCTGGAATACTTTTATCTGGCTCAGAGAACACCCTACCATACAGGAACTGAAAAAATATCCTAATCATAATATATCAAATCTTTTTGACCATAGTTCTAGAGTGGCAGTCTGTGCCTATGATCTGTCCTGCAGACTTCATTTAGATGTAAATGGAGACAGTCTGGCCAAGGGAGCTATGCTGCATGATTACTATTTATATTGTGCAAGGCAAAATAAGAATGTGGGAACAAGAGAGCATTGGTTTGGACATCCCCA
This sequence comes from uncultured Lachnospiraceae bacterium, assembly GCA_964653815.1. Classification (GTDB taxonomy): domain Bacteria; phylum Bacillota; class Clostridia; order Lachnospirales; family Lachnospiraceae; genus UBA2882. Next base: position 1,247 of record CAZZHJ010000066.1, on the reverse strand, counting down.
GACGGCGCTTGATAATGCGGAGAAGGAATTTGATTTGTCGGATTTGGAGAAGAACATTATCCGCAGTCATATGTGGCCTTTGACGTTCTGGCATTTTCCGAAGTCCAGAGAAGCGGTTTTGATCAGTCTGGCAGATAAGGTCTGTGCCTTTGGAGAAATGGTTTTGAAGAGAAACGAAATGAAGAATCCGGGCAGATATGAAAAAAAGAAACAGAGGGCTTAGAAAGTTTATATAAGGAATTAAGTGCGTGGTATTGTCTACGCACTTTTTTTACTATTGCAATATACCCATAGGGGGTATATAATAAAGAGAAAAGTAAAAAAGAAAATTTCTGTGGAGATTTAAGAAACAGTGTGGAAATAGAGATGAGGATAAAATAGAGCTCTATTCATAAAGCAGGGTAAAGAAAGGAATAATAAAGGATAATGACAGAAGAAATGAATGAGATGAAGGTAAAGCAAAGAGGGGAAGAAGAGTATAAGGATTTATTGAATCGTTTAAACCGGATTGAAGGACAGATTCGTGGTATAAAAGGCATGGTGGAAAAGAATGCCTATTGTGTGGATATATTGACCCAGAGTGCAGCGGCAAATGCGGCATTAAACAGTTTTAATAAGGCCTTGCTGTCAAATCATATTCATACCTGTGTTGCTGATGGAATCCGTGAGGGAAATGATGAAGTAATAGATGAACTCGTTAAGATGATACAAAAGCTGATGAAATAGCAGAGACAAAGTCCGAAACAAGAATTTATGAAAAAGTTGTAAAGGAGTCAGTAAAGAAAAAGTTATGGAACAATATTCAGTTACGGGAATGAGCTGTGCCGCATGCAGCGCACATGTAGAAAAAGCGGTTTGTAAGGTGCCTGGAGTAACCGGGGTTACAGTAAGCCTTTTGACCAATTCCATGAGTGTAGAAGGCACGGCGTCTTCCGGAGATATTATAGATGCGGTAACAAAAGCAGGCTATGGAGCGTCCCTAAAAGGTGTGGGAAATAAGGAAGGCGTGGAAACGGGGAGCAATCCTTTGGAGGATAAGGAGACACCTGTCATAAGAAAGCGTTTTATTGCCTCGTTGTGTTTTCTCCTTCCGTTGATGTATGTTTCCATGGGAAATCGGATAAACAAGTCTCTTAGAGCATATATCACCAGCGGCTTATTTGAATACGCGATATTGCCGTACTGCCACGCTTTTGGGATTCTCCCGCTCCATGGCCTGGAACAGCAGATCCAGCGGTGAAACATAC
>CAZZHJ010000065.1:0-10502 GCA_964653815.1 uncultured Lachnospiraceae bacterium | reverse complement strand
AACTATCGAACAAGATCCAGAAACTGGATACGAAACTTGTGTTCTTAAATCTATGGGCTGCCATAGGGAGCATGCTGCCCACAATTTTGGCAAGGAGCACCGCAATAACCAACGTCAGGCATACCACGGCCGATACCATCAGACTTACCTTATCAATGAGCATCAGCTTTACAAAATTAGCCGCTGCCAGTGTGACACCGCACAAAATAGCCGCCCGTATTTCCTTCCAAAGGACCTTCAGATAATCCGAGAATTCAATTTCCTTTAAGGATAATCCACGGATAATGGTTACGCTTGCCTGACCTCCTGCATTTCCTCCTGTATCCATCAGCATGGGGATGAAGGTGGTCAGCACCACATATACGCTTAAGGCTTCCTCAAAAGAAGCTATAATCTTCCCCGTAAAGGTTGCGGAAATCATCAAAAACAAAAGCCATGGAATTCTCTTTTTCCAGATTTCAAAAACACCCATTCTCATGTATGGCTTATCACTGGGCACGATAGCCGCCATCTTTTCAATATCCTCCGTCGCCTCTTCCTGGAGAATATCCACAACGTCATCGACGGTAATAATGCCCACCAGTCTGTCTTCATTGTCCACTACGGGCATGGCAGTAAAGTCGTATATCTGGAATTGTCTGGCAACCTCTTCCTGGTCCATAAGTGTATGGATGCTAATGACATTCTCATGCATGATATCCCCGATTTTGTTGTCGGGATCGGTAAGCAGAAGATACCTTAAGGCAATCGTTCCCTTTAACTTCCGCTGGTTATCCAGAACATAACAGATGTTGATGGTCTCCGAATCCACACCCAGCTTCCGGATGCGCTCGATTGCCTGGGCAACGGTCTGCCTCTCCTTCAAATCCACAAACTCCACCGTCATAATGCTTCCGGCGGAATCCTCCGGGTAACGCAGCAGGTGGTTAATATCCCTTCTGGTTTCCGGGCTTGCACTTGCCAGAAGCTTTTTGACAATGTTGGCGGGCATTTCTTCCAAAAAGTCCGTAGCATCGTCCGCCATCAGGTTATCAATAATCTTTGCAGCTTCTCTATCGGAAAGGGATGTGATAATATACTGCTCCACTTCAATGGGAAGATAGGAAAAAATATCCGCCGCCATATCCTTTGGCAGAATCCGGAATACTTTTAACATCTCCTCTTCTTCCAGTTCTTCTATCATAATGGCGAGATCGGCGTCATTCAATTCCGCCATCCATTCCCGCATTTTCACATACTGCTTTTTATCCAGATATTCTTTTAATATCTCTAATCCTTCTTCAATTCTGTTTTCCATATTTTGACCTCTCCTTCCACAGGAGCATAAAAGACCTCTTCTGCAGACTGTAACATGGTTTTTCCATTTGTTATGTCAACCACTTTTTTCTCCACGCTCTCTCTCTGTTCCAGAGGAACCAAGACCGTCATGGTGACCTGCTGCTCATAAATGCTCTCCAGTATTTCTACTCCGCCAGACGCAAACAAGTACTGTAACTTTCCTACGTCATTATAGTCTGCACTGATTTCCGCCTTTATACCCTTATATTTTTCCACGATGACGCTGTTGGCAATTCCTTCTTTCACTGCCGCCTGATAGGCCCTGACCAATCCGCCCGTCCCTAAAAGCGTACCGCCGAAATATCTGGTTACCACCACACACACATTGCGAAGCCCTTCATTCAGAAGCACTTCCATCATGGGCTTCCCGGCGGTTCCAGAAGGCTCTCCGTCGTCAGAAGAGTGCAGTATATCCACGGTATCGGCAATGATATATGCCGAGCAGTTATGCCTTGCGTCCCAATACTTTTTTTTGCAGGATGCAATGAAGGCTTCCGCCTCCTCCCTGCTGGAAACAGCCGCAACCGTGGCAATAAAACGTGATTTCTTTTCAATCACTTCTCCCATACCGCCACGGTACACGGTCTTTTCTATGTCGGACATATATCATCACCTCCCTTTTTTTACAAAAAATCTTTTCCTATAGTATATTAGCACAACTTGGAATAAAAGTGTATCCAATTGTGAACAATCCTAAATATGGATAATTTACTTTATTTTACACCCGTATTTTGGTATAATATCCATATATTAGGAGGCTTTAAATATGAATTACAGTAAAAAAGGCATTCGAAGAAAGCAGCAGAAGCTGAATTCCAAAGCCACGAAATTCGGCAAAATGGTACTGCTGGCTTTTCTGAAAGCATTTTTAATATGCTGTCTCAGCATCGTTATTTTAGTGGGCTGTATGGGTATCGGCATGTTTCGCGGTATTCTGGCATCCGCCCCGGATATATCCAATCTGGACGTTACGCCTTCCGGATATGCGACATTCATATATGATGCCAACGGCAAACAGATTACCAAACTGGTATCCACCAACTCCAACCGGAGTTATGTGGGCATGGATTCCATTCCGCAGAACTTGGCAGATGCCTTTGTGGCAATTGAGGACGAGCGTTTTTATGACCATAACGGCATTGACATTAAGGGTATTGCCCGTGCCGCAGTGGAAGGTGTGAAAAACAAATTCCACTTTTCCCAGGGCGCTTCCACCATTACCCAGCAGCTGTTAAAAAATAACGTATTTGACGACTGGGTAACCGAAGAAAATATGGTAAACAAGTTTAAACGTAAATTCCAGGAACAGTATCTGGCCTTAGAGCTTGAGAAAAGAATGTCCAAGGAAGATATTCTGGAATTGTATATGAATTCCATCAACCTCGGTCAGAATACTCTGGGAGTACAAGCTGCATCCATGCGCTATTTCAACAAGCCCGTTTCCGAGTTAAACCTGTCGGAATGCGCTGTTATTGCCGCTATTACCCAGAATCCCACCAGGTACAATCCCATTTCCCATCCCGAGAACAATGTGGAACGCCGGAACAAGGTATTAAAAAACATGCTGGAACAGGGTTATATTAATGAATCAGAATATGAAACCGCCCTTGCGGACGATGTTTATTCCCGTATTAAAACAGTCAACGAAACCATTGAGAAGGATTCCGTCAACTCCTATTTTGTAGATGCGCTGATTGACCAGGTTATCGATGACCTGATTGAAGCGGGTTACAATGAAACCCTCGCCTATAATCTAGTATACAGCGGCGGACTGCAGATTTATTCCACCCAGGATCCCGATATCCAGAGAATCTGCGACTCCGTATATCAGGATGAGGAAAACTACCCTTCCAATGTGAAGTGGTATTTAAATTATGAGCTGACTGTGCAGACTGCCAATGATGAATATGTTAACCACAGTACAGAAATGTTAAAATCATACTTTTTACAGAGCAATGCCAATTTCAACCTGCTCTATTCTTCCCAGGATGCGGCTTATGAAGCTGTGGAAGAATATAAATCGGTTGTTTTGGGTCCGGGGGATAAAATAGAAGCTGAAAAAGTCACCCTGACACCCCAGCCCCAGGTTTCCATTACCGTTGAAGACCAGCACACAGGCTATGTGGTTGCTCTGGTAGGCGGACGCGGCACCAAATCCGCCAGCCGTACTTTGAATAGAGCTACCAATGTTACCAGACAGCCTGGTTCCACTTTTAAGATTGTATCCACCTATGCCCCGGCTTTAGACAGCGCCGGAATGACTCTGGCATCGGTAGAATATGACGGTCCTTACAACTATGCCAACGGACGGCCTGTCAACAACTGGTACTCAGGATACAAGAACATCAACTGTTCTCTCCGCTACGGTATTGAACAGTCCTTAAATATTGTAACCGTAAAGGCATTGACCCAGATTTCACCCCAGCTTGGCTTTGATTACTTAAGGAATTTCGGTTTTACCACTCTGGTAGAACGTAAGGAAGTGGTCAATCCTACCACGGGAGAGATAGAGATTTATTCCGACATCCAGCAGTCCCTTGCTTTGGGCGGCATTACGGATGGCGTTACCAATATGGAGCTGAATGCTTCCTATGCTACCATTGCAAACGGCGGCGTATACATTGAGCCTACTTTATATTCACAGATTCTGGATCATGACGGAAATGTACTGTTAGACCGCACTCAGCCGGAAACACGACGGGTTATCAAAGAGACCACCGCATACCTTTTAACTGATGCCATGGTTGACGTTGTGACAAAAGGTACAGGCGGAGCTGCCAACTTTGACTCCAATATGGCAATTGCAGGTAAGACAGGAACAACCACAAGCTACAGGGATGTATGGTTTGCCGGTTATACCCCTTATTATACGGCTACTACATGGACGGGATTTGATAACAATGAAGTTCTGGATAAAAATAACGGTGAGAGAAACTTATCTAAAAATCTCTGGCGCGCCATTATGAGCCAGATACACGAAGAGCTTCCCAGCGAGTCATTTAAAAGACCTGAAGGCATTGTTTCGGCATCTGTCTGCAGCCAGTCAGGGAAACTGCCCATTGCCGGTTTGTGTGATGCAAGCGGTTCTGTGGTGACGGAGATTTTTGCCGAAGGAACGGTTCCCACGGAATCCTGTGATATCCACTATCAGGGCAATGTATGTCTGGCAACAGGTCTTCCTGCGACAGATACCTGTCCTTATAAGGTTCCCGGAGTCATTACACTTCCTATTAATGATGATGGTGCCTCCAGCATCAGCAGTCTTTGCCCTCATACGGCAGAGTATTACCTGAATAATCCGGGTGCAATGATCACTGACAGCCAAGCGGCACAACAAGCCGCCCTACAGGCAGCACAACAGGCAGCGGCTGCTGCCGGACAGCCTCAACCGGCTGCTCCTGCTCCTCCGGCTCCGGATGCACCTCTTCCGCCTTCAGATACAGACCCGGATGTCGTCATTCCTGAAGGATAAAATACAATGTATCTATAACATTATCTATAGACAAAACCATATATCTTTCAAACTGAGTTTCTCTCTGAAAGATATATGGTTTTTTATTATCTTTTTCATTATTCGTTTTTACTGTCTAATTCCAGAATTCAATGCTATTTATTTCCTTCACACCGCTTATTTCAAATTCCCGAATTGCAGAATACTGCCAAAAGGGTGATGAGCCTGTGGGAATCAGATAAGTAACCTCTTCCTCCCCCTGTATCATGGAATTTCCAGAAGAAATGGAAAACCGGTGTTCCTCGCCATCCACATCACTTCTAAAGGTCAAATTCCATGTTTCATTCGCCCCCTGACGAGGTATGCTGACTGCCACATAAGACACTTCCATTCCGTTTACGTCTTCTTTTAAATCAACCGCTATTTTCTCCGTCTCACCATCTTTTTGATTCCACAAAATCTCGTGGTGTGCTCCTGCCGGTTCCAGTCCCAACATATCATCCGCTTTTTCCATGGAAGTCCCCCAGATATAAGGCAGCATGTCAAGATGCTCCTTATGGAAATTCAGTCCCAGGCTTCTTCTTCCACTCTGTGCTTCTGCAAGAAGCGGTTCCCCATCCAGAAGATAAACCACATCCTCATAAATGTAAGGTTCATATCCCATCTTAATCAGTGCGGTGTAAAACTCCATAGACCTTAAGCTTACAGGCGCCAGATCAAATTGAATCAACGGGGCTATCAGAATCAGACGGGGTCTTTTTTCTTCCACAAGGGCAATTGCCTTTTCCTGCATTTTCCTGTTGCTGATATTATAAGCTGACGTAAAAGGAAGTACGCTTTCTTTGTCAAAAATTACATAATGGGATATCTTATTGGTTAAATCCAAATAACCTTCTTCCCCGGCTTCCGCATCTAAAACTTTTTGGATATTTTTCAGGCTGTTTAAGGTGCTGGCCTGGATAAATCCCGTTCCCAGCTCCGGCATGCCTACACTCTCACCGGAAACAAATACAATAGGGTCTTCCATATCCTCATCCATGATCCTGACCGTTCCTGCGGCAGGTACCTGCTCCGCTTCCACAGCGGGTCCCACAGAAATAACCCATCCTCCGCTAAGCCACAGGGTAACTACCGCACATACCCCGGCCGCTCCCAGACGGATTGCCTTTGCCTCCTTTTCATCCCCCACAAGCATTCCCATGTACAGCACCATGAAAAAAACTGCAAGCACCGTAAGCCTTACTCCTTCATCATATCGCACACAGGCATAATTGCTGATGACTAACAGACAGGAAAACAGACTGATAAATGCGGCTTTTCCTTTTTTTCCTCCCCTTAAGGCATATATCAATGCCACCACATAAGGCAAAAGAAATAAGAAAGTGGCCGCCGGCCTGAATTCATCGCCAAATACAGGCGTTCCATTGACATAAAGGGTTGTCCCTGCATTCTCACTCAAAAACCGCAAAATCTGCCAGAACCAGGGAATATAACAAATACCTATAACAAACAGAACTCCATATGCTGCAAAAAAAGTTTTCTTCTCTCTTTTTTCCCACGTCTTTAATCTTTTCAGCATTGGGAAAATATCTTTGACTGTTCGGTATAGGATTTCCGGCAAAAATGCCACCGCCATGGAACTGCTGATGGATACATTCCAGGATATTCCCAGAATGCATAACATTACCCACCACCACAGAAACTTTCTGCTATCTTTCCGGACGCCCTCATGGAACAGGATAAAGAATGAAACAAAAAAGATCACATACCTCACGCCTGCACTCCGAACCAGATAGGGTATCGCCACATAGATTAACAACAATGCAGCATAGGAATTTCTAATACACCGTCCCATCACAAATGCCAGAAAAGCCGCCATAAAAATGCCTGCTGCCATTATAGCCGCATTTGCGGCAAAATAACTACCATCAAAGAAAACCAGATTCACTAGACTGTAAAAATAGTCACATAATCCGTGAATCGGATCCAGTTCAAAATAGGGAATCTTCCCATAGGACACTAGCTGCTGCATGGGAAATGCCATTTCACCATTATGGAAAAAGTCCACGCTCAAAATACCTTCCGGCGTACATGCAACCCGCCCTATGGCAATCATGACCAATGTAGATAAATAAATACCCGGCTTCTTTTTCCATACACAAAAGCCCTGATAAAGAAGAAATGCCAGAAACATCAAAAAACAGAAGCCTTTCCATTTTGCCGAATAAAACAGCTGAATCAACCCTTCTTCAGATTCGAACCAGTAAAAGAACTTGTAATATCCCAGAAACTGCAAAGGCAGAAAAAGTTGGAAAAACATCAGCAATTTTTCGCCCGTCCCTCTAAGGTCTTTTTTCCTGTTCTTCAAAAGGACGGCCAATATACAAAGCCCTATGACCAGCAGGATTGATGCTGCAATTCCTAAAACCTTCAGCTCATCTGCACGTCCCGGCCACTGACCTGCTGCCGCTGTCCCTGCCGCCCGGACAGACTCCATTCCCAAAAAGGCAGCTGCCAGAAAAATACCTGCTGTCTTCCATTTTTCGGGTAAACTATCTGCTGTTTTATTTCTTTCCAGCAAACCGGCGGTTGTTTTCTTCCCAACCTCCGGCATTTTTATACTATGCTTTACGTACAAAAACAGACAGAAGAAAAGTGGAATCAGAAAATACAGCAAATAAAACAGCCGCATATCTCCTTGCTTATTATATCCATCCCATATAGTTCCTCCTGCCACTAACTCTGTGTAAACAGGCATCCTGCCATAGAGCAGGTCTCTTATAAGCCACACAATCCCTCCGCTTACAGACAAACTAAAAAGGGCAGCAACCAAAGCTTCTGCCCCATGATAGATTCTTAATTTATCCCACAATTTCCGGAAATTACTGTTCATTTTCAATCTCCTGCATTTTTACATATTCCGTATATGTCAAGGGATAATCATCTTTAATCCATTTACCCAGACTGGACTTTACCTCATTGACATTGATGGGCTTGGAAATACAATCCGTAAATCCCAGTTCCCCATACTCCTTCTTAGCTTCTTCTTTTGTATTGACAGTCATTAAAATAATAGGAAGCGTCTGATAATATTCGTCCTCCAGATACCGAAGCTCCTTCAATGTCTCGATTCCGCTCTTTTCCGGCATCATCTGGTCCAAAAATACCAGCTGGTATTCCTGGCTCTCTAAAAGCTCTATGGCACTGGCGCCGTTGTCAGTACAGACAACCTGAACTCCCATGGAATTCAAAATCGCATCAATAAGCTTGCGGTTCTCCTTATTATCATCCACCACCAATGCTTTAATCCTATTAGGCCCCAAGAAAATACCGCCTGTGCCCTGAGATTCCCTCTGCACTCTTTTTAATTCCTGCTTGTGCATTTCTTCTCTCTTTATGATGGTTCTCTCATCTTCCACCCGCTGCAGCAGACAAATACGGAATGCAGCCTGCTCGGAATTGGAAAAATCCTCAAAGCTTCCTTTCAGCTGTTTGATAATTCTTTGGCTGAGATAATATCCCAAAGCCGCCTTATTGACAGTCACCGCAGTTATATCCGTATAACCGCTGACGTTTATGATCAGGGTAATATTCTGGTTTTTCTTTGGCACAATGCCATCGTCATACGTCACATACAGCTTAACTGACGCCTCTGCATGATACATCAGCAAATCGGAACAGACCCCTGACAAAGCCCTCCTAATTTCTTCTTTTGCTCCAAATAATTTAACCGGAAGGTTTGGATCAATTTCCAGTTCAAAGTTCTTTTGCTTTCCCTTTATAATTGCCAGCATGTCCTTTTCTATACTGTGGAAAAGGCTTTCCACATCATAACTGCATTCCTGCAGCAGGCGCTGTCTGCTTCCGGGCATTCCCTTCCCTGAAACCGCTGCTATTTCACCACTCAGTTCCTCCATATCCCTGTTTTCCAGTGCAAGGCCCTCAAAAAAGCCTGCCCCATAACACACAATTGCTGCCAGCAATATATATTCCAACGTAAACTTAAGCAGTATCAGATAAATCGTTCCGTCATTCCCAATAATAAATTTATAGCCGTCCAGCGCCACAGCGCGATAGCTACAGGCAAAAACCATACCCAGATAACAAAGAAGGCAGATCCTCTGAGTCAGCCTCTGATTACAATAGAAAAGACTGACAACCGGAACAATCATATAAATGGCAGCAAGCTCCGTATATGGATTCAAGGAAACCAGTATGAGCAGGATTTCCATAGACATCAGAACCACCGTTGAAATCAATTCTTCATTATATGATATTTTGTTAAGCACAACCGGAATAATACACAAAACAACAATCAAAGCATTGACATAGATTATCTGATCCACAGGAAATTCGGATATTCCTACAACCTGCAAAACACATATGACCAGTACTAAAAATAGAAATAACAAAATGGCCTTTGATAAAATCCCGTTTACCTTAATTGCCATCTTTTTCATCTTGTCATTTGTCACCCGCTAATCCCCCAAAAACCAATTTAAATTAGCCTAATTTTACCACATTAGAGTGGGTTTATCAAATATAAAAAAGAGCGGATTGCATACTCCCCCTCATGGCTGTATAATATTCTCAGCATCAGTTCCGGGAGGAGTGCGGCTCGTCCGTACTGTCAGTGTCTAGGTTCAAACTTTGTGATATTCCCGTAGAACACTTGGCAGCTGGTGCTATTTTTTCTTATTTACACTTTAGGAAAATAAGAAATAGCCGTCCTGCTCCTCGAAAAGTGGACGGCTATTTCTTATAGTCAAAAATAATTCGCCGGAACGGGTAGTTCGCTTCCACCTGTCGGCTGTCTTGTTAAGCAAATTATAATCAATATATTTATTTATGTCAAACAGTAAACCGATTCTGACAAATCAAAAAGCCTAGGATTTCCTAGGCTTTTATAAGCTGTTAACGGGACTCAGACCCACAATATACATTGCTATAATGCCTTAAAGTACTGGATTTCTTATATTTCATGACAAATTCTGTGACAAATTTTCTATAAGTAAATCGTTTTTGTTGCATTTGTGTACACTTTTACAATGCATCTTTATATAGTTTTTTAATTATCGTTTTATAAAACTATTACCATATTTGGTAATAGAATAAACGTTCTGGTGGTTTTTCTCTAAGCAACAATGTATAATTATTTATATTATTACATAAATAGGGAGAAATTAGTAATGGAAAAAAACAGCAAAAAAGGAGTTTTCATCTTAGATTCACATCCTGGTAAATCATATTCTTTGCGCCCTGGACATGGCACCCCTACCGATAAAGGTAATTCAGGTACAAAGTCAGGAACCAATAAAGGAAAAGGAGAAAAGAGTCATAGATAATTTATATAACATATTACCCAACATTATTTTATTTATTTCTGCTGGATTTTGTTTTGTAAAAGTTTTTTGTTTTATTTATGCTTATCGAGATTCTGAAAATATTGATAATATGCTAACTGCATCATTAGTTGTGGGATACATTATATGTCAGATAGCATTTGCAATACCACTTAGCCTAGGTGTAATTATAGATAACATATGTATTATAGCCTCTAGCATTATAATGGGCTTTATTGCCGGGAAAATTATAAATGGAAATTTCATGTATAATCTTATAGAAAAATTGAATATTAACAGAACTGTAAATGAATTTTTGTGGAGCGATCTTTTAGATAAAGATGGCAAAATAATGAAAGCTCAGATCACAA
>CAZZHJ010000064.1:0-10578 GCA_964653815.1 uncultured Lachnospiraceae bacterium | reverse complement strand
TAGATCATAATAATGTATTATAACAATAATTGTGAAAAAATGGAATATCTTTTAAAATATTTAAAATCTTTTGAAATGTTTCATTTTGTACTTGCCAAAATAATACAAATCTGATAATATAGTCGTGTTGTGAGTCATTTTTGATTAGGAGGTGCTATTATGGCTAAATGTGATATCTGTGGTAAAGGCGCTCATTTCGGTAATAACGTCAGCCATTCTCATAGAAGATCCAATCGTATTTGGAATTCAAACGTAAAGAATGTCAAATGCAAGGTAAAAGGAGCAACCAAGACCATGCATGTATGCACATCTTGTTTAAAATCCGGATTAGTTGAAAGAGCTTAAATTTTAAAAAGGATCGTTTTAAACGGTCCTTTTATTATGTTTTCATATTCTGCTTTTTATACTTCTCTTTTAAGATATCATATTCTTTATTAATACATGCAACAGTAAAGGCATCCCCGTTTTTATTATCCGGATGGAATACTTTCATCAATTCCTTATAGCGTTTCTTTAACGAGGAATAACCTGTCACCCCGCCAAAAAATCCCGGTCCCCGGAATGAAGCGGGTAAAACAACAGACTGTTTCTGTTCTTCTTTATGCTTTTTCATTTCCGCCTGAAACATCTCTTTGTCTGCGGCCAGCTTTTGAAATCCGATTTCCAAAACTTTTTTCTGCTGTTTAAAAACTTCTTTTTCCCCTGAAAGTTTTTCCTGTTCCAGCTTTAAGATTTTCTTTTGTTCTTCTAATTCCTGTGAAAGTTTGGTTAAACGGACATTTTCCTGAAAGAGCCATTCTTTATCCATTATTTCTCCATTAACAGCAAAATAAATTGTACCCTACAAGCAGTAAAATTCCGATAATAATGATAGCGATAAACACATTTTGTATAAAAAGCATGATAAACATGCCTACTGCAATCATAAAGCAGCTAAATCCCAGCATTTTTTTCATGGTATCCGCAACCTTATTTTCCGCCTTATTAGAATATATGATTTTTCACTATCAAAGTATACCTCTTAATAAGTTGTCCCATCACCGGGAAAGGCAATATCCACAGCCTCATCATCGCTTACAGGCATATCTTCCTTAGGTGCTGTAAATTTATCTACCAGATCCGGAATCATATCGATAATCTTGGTAACGGAATCCTGGTTTTTGATATTGACCAGCTTCGTCTGCCCGTTGCGGATGACCAGAACTGCACTTGGAGTCATTTTCCCGCTTAATGCACCACCGCCAAAGTTTTTCTTATCATTGGCATTAGCGCCGGCCCCCACGCCGAAAGTCACATCCACCAAAGGAAGAATAATGGTATCTCCCACCTGGGTAGGCTCCCCTACTACGGTTTTGGTGGAAAGGAAGGTCTCCATTCCTTTCATTAAAGAAGTAACTACATTTCCAAAATTATTTTCGCTCATCTTTTTCCTCCAACATAAAACTTATGAATTAACTTCTTCCTTTATTTTTCTTAAATAAACAAGGTCTTTATCGAACATGAATTTGTAGGCTACATATAGGAATTTAAATACTTGTATATGTCCTTTTGCTTCAAAGTTTCCTTTTATTACTTTATGTTCAAAATCTGGTGTGCAGATAAAGTGCTCTCCCCATAAACCAATAAACATCCAGTAATAGCCCATAATCTTCCCTGTCAATGACGGATCATCAAAGCCCAAAAGAGCAAATGCTTTCCATTTTCTCGGCATAATATGTTTTATCAGCCTCACAATATGATGTTTTACTTTATCCAGTGCCTGTCTTGTCCGCTCCCTTTCAAGGACTTCAATCCATTTATCAAGTTTTTCCTTCAGGTTGACGCCTTTTTCGTAAATATCCCTGATTTTTTGAATGATACCCTCAATGACTGCTTTTATCCTTTTTAAAAAACCGGTAATTTTATTCCAAAAAGCCTTTAACCAGCTCTTCTCCTCTGTTTCCTCTGCCTCTGCATTTGCAATGTCTTCTTCCATGGATGCCTGATGATGCTCCATAGATGAGGCATTTTCACAAGAAAACTTCTCCTCTTTCGATTTCTGATCTGTCTTGTCCATATTGTCCGGTCTGACAGATTTTTGCTTTTTCTTTTTGGGCACTTTCTTCTTTTTCTCCTTTTTGGGCTTAGGATTAAAAAAATCCATAAGAGGAATGCCAAACAAACGGAAAATGCACTTTTTCTTTTCCCTTTCATAATCAAGAGTAACAGAAATCAAATGAAAAAGCCAGTGTACTTTTAATTTTACGGCAGCTGTCTCTTCATAAGAAGCCAAAATCTTATAGGAAACCGGATAAAATACCAGAAGCAATGCTGCTATCAGAATAAAGCCCAGCAATCCTAACAATATGATTCCAATTATCTTTAAAACCAATAATACTGTTCCCATATTTAATATTTCCTGTTATATCCGGTAAAATTCATTTCTTTTTCATCCATAAAAACTTTTTTAAACTGACATGTCCCGTATTGCGCTATGAAATCTTCAATCATCTGCTGGACCATGGATAATGCGTTTTCATATCCGGACGCAAGCCCCATAATATGCAGTTCTTTCGTGGGATACCTTTTTTGTTTAAACACACTGCCCGGAATTAAGTCAAAATAGTCCGTTCCCTCTGAAACTGTAATGACATAAACATTCAAAAGGCCGCCGTGATATTTAATTTTACGTAAAATCTTTCTCTTTTTCGGTCTGATTTGTTCATCGCAATACATTTTTTTATAAATATGCATACCGTCACCTATTTAACAGTTTATCATATGACACACAAAAAAGGAAGGCAAAAGCCTCCCTCCATCACATTTTACTTCGCTCTTAAATTTAAAAGTACTTTTTATTTCCCCACAAATTTCCTTTTTTTAGATCCAGATATTCATTATAGGCCTTTTCCAAAATCTGCTTTTCATTGCTGAACTTCAACAGATGGTACGCCTCATGATATTTATAAAATCCGGAATCTACGAAGTGTTCCTCGCGTTGTGGTTTAGTGTAATAACTGTCTGCCATCATCAGATACCAGTGTACTTCCTTTGAAACAGTATCTTCCGGCACATGAAAAGTGTATTCGCTCTTACCGATGTACTTGATCACAGAGGCCTTAGAACCTGTCTCTTCCAAAACCTCCCGAAGGGCGGTATCCATAAAATCCTCCCCTTCTTCAACAGTTCCTTTGGGCAAAACCCACCCTTCATACTTATTTTTGAAATTCTTGTATAAAAGAAGAATCTTCCCTCTGAATATAACCACCCCGCCACAGCTCGTTGCTTCGATCATTGCAATGCCTCCTGTTCGGGTGAAATATTGAATCAAGTACTATCATACATCTATTCTGTTATCTTTGCAACTACCGCTGCAATTTCTGCCTTATCAAAAGGCTTGGTCAAAAATTCATCCGCGCCAATCTTGATGCAGTCTATCATTTTGTTTTTCTGACCAGCTGCAGTAACCATGATAACTTTTGCATTACTATTGAATGCTTTAATCATCTTCAAGGCTTCCATTCCGTCAAGAACCGGCATAGTAATATCCATTGTAACAACATCCGGCTTACATGCTTGAAATTTCTGAACTCCCTCCTGCCCGTTTGTCGCCTCGTCAACAATAACATGTCCATTTTCTTCCAGAATTCCTCTTAAAATTTTTCTTGATGTCCTGGAATCATCAACAATCAATATATTAGCCACTATAACACCCTCCTAATTGATTGAAATATCAGCATCTATCGATAATACAAAATTTACAACATCACACCCTATGATAATCGGGAATACACAGAACTGATTTCCCCTAATAACAACAGGTTCCTCATGAAACTCCGGTGGAACCATATCCACATCAATTCCATCCAGGCTCAATTCTGATGCAAACAATCCGTTAATGCAGTTAGTAAATTCTCCAACAGCATCCAATGCATCCATATCAACGCTTTCAAAGCTCTCTTCTGCAAAAGCTTCCGCTATGGAAAGCAGGCTGTTTCCGGCTCCTGCAAAGCCCGATATAATAGCGTGGTCACCTTCCATTCCCTGCATGGCAAAATTATCCACTGCAAGCTCATCTACCAGATATGCCTTCGATACATAGGCATTGGAATTGATAATACGTATTAAAGTCCTTACTGCAATACCACATAATTTGCCATACAAATCCGTATCTGGCGGCAAAAACAGTTTTACGGTCCTTTCGATATCCCCGCTAACAAGGTCATCCATACTGGAATGGGTAAAGCCTTGCTCTTTCTGATATGCTTTTAGCGCCTCATCAATCTCTTCCAACGTCATATACTCTTTATCAATTAATGTCTGGACAAAAAGCATATAAATATTTCCCTGTTTTTTCAGGAGCTGACCTACTTCATCCTCTGTCAAATAACCTTTTTCAACAGCAATATCGCCAAACCGCTTATCCATAATGGTCTGTAACTGATTAACCTCATCTGCCTGTTCCTTTGTCATAAGCTTTTCTGACACAGCGATAAGTCCTAATTTTACCCTGACCGTACTTTCATATGCAATAACATCGGCAAGCTGTTCTTTTGATATCCGTCCTGCACGAACCAAATAATTACCAAATATCTGATCAAACATTATAAACCCTCCTTCAGTAAACTAAGTATATTCTACAATATAATTTAAAAAAAAGATAGTAATTTCTTAATTTTTCTTATTCAATATTGTTGGTATCCGCAAAATATGCATCAAATATTCTTTTTGCAACGGGTACGGCATATTCTCCGCCGGAGCCTGCCCCTTCCACTATGATAGTCACACATACTTTAGGATTCTCCACCGGCGCAAACCCCGTAAACCATGCATGGCTGTCAGATTTGTCAGCGGAAAATTCCGCCGAACCAGTTTTACCTGCCGCACTGTACCCAAGTCCCTTCAGTCTCGTTGCCGTTCCGTTTTCCACAACTCCTGCCATTAAGTCAGACACAAACGCCGCTTCTTCTGGCGTCATCAATACTGCATATTTTTCCGGCTGGAATTGCTTTACTGTGGACCCGTTATAATTTTCAATGCGGTCAATGAGGTAAGGCGTCATTGCCACGCCTTCATTGGCGGCCGCACAGGTAATCATATTCATCTGCAGCGGTGAAATCTGGGTCTTGCCCTGTCCGATGGATGTCTGCATTATATCATAAGCTTCAGCCTGGGTTCCAAGCACATAACTTCCCTGTGAAGTTGCATAAGGCAAATCAAGTTTTCGGTTAAACAGCATATCCTCACAGGTACTGTTCAATTCCTCTAGGTCAAGGGAAACACCAATATTTGCAAAGGATGAATTACAGGATTTTTCAAAGCTGGTCTTAAAATCTTCGCTGCCATGACTGGAACCGTGGTAACAGCTGATCCTGTGTCCATTATAGGTAAAAGAACCGCCACACTGGTAATGATATCCCGATACATCCTGGCCGTTCTGCCTGTAATATGCCAGTGCCGTAATAATTTTAAAGGTAGAACCCGGAGGATAAAGTCCCTGTGTTGCCCGATTTAAAAGTACGCTGCTGGAATCATCCTCTACCAGTTCATCCCATATGCTGGCAATTTCATTGGGATTATAATCAGGCTTTGATACCATGGCAATAATCCTTCCCGTAGAAGGTTCCGTAACAATCACTGCACCGTCATAAGCGCCCAGCGCCTCATATGCAGCCCGCTGAACATTTACATTTAAAGTTGTAACCACATTGTCTCCGATATTTTTCTGGGATGATATTTCATTTTGTATCTTTTCCCCGATGGATGCATTAGAATTAAGCAGCGCCATATTGCCCAGATATTCTACACCCGTTTTTCCTTTTGTGGAATATCCCACCACATGGGAAAACAAATTGCCGTAAGGATAATATCTCTCCTCACTGCCATCCTCGCCCCGCACTGTCTGGGCAAGGGTTTCGCCGCCTGAGGCAAGAATCTGTCCTCGAATATTTTTCTGTGCCAGCAGCTCCTGTCTGGGATTATAGGAATTATTAATAGCCGTTTCACTTTCGACGCTGACAAAATAAATTTCATTTACGATGACGCCCAGCATAATGATAACAAAAGCATAGGTAATCAGCCATAATTCCCGGTTCCTGCTTTTTTTCTTCTTTTTCTGCTTGGCACCCTGGACTTTTTCTTCATTCTTCAGTTTCTTTTCTGCCATTGCGCGCTCCTTCCTCTCCCTGGATACAATAAAGCCCCTGAATAATGCAGAACATGATCAGGGTAGAAAGCACACTGCTTCCGCCATAGCTGACCAGAGGCAGCGTTACGCCTGTCAAGGGAATAAATCTGGTTCCGCCTCCCACGGTAAGAAATATCTGAAAGATATAAGTAACTGCCAAGCCTACAGCAATCAATCTGTAATACTCATTTTTAAGCCTCATGGCAACATTCATAAATGCAATAAAGCAGCTGACACACACAAGAATAAGGCAGATACTGAAAAATACGCCCAGTTCTTCGGCAATGGCTGAAAAAATAAAATCAGCCTCCACATACGGTATTGCCGTAGGGTCTCCCTGGCACAGCCCCATGCCAAACCAGCCTCCCGTGCCTATGGCAAACAATGATTGTGTAATCTGGTATCCGCTGCCGTCAATATGGGCCCATGGATCCCGCCATGCTTCCAGCCTTACCCTCACATGGGCAAAAATTTTAGAGGCTACTATACCTGCGCCGCAGCCTGTCAGAGTTCCCACAATCAGATAAAAATAATTTTGTGTTGCGGAAAATACCATAACCACATATACCACAAAGAAAATCAACGCACTTCCAAGGTCTTTGGATAATACTAACACAATTACATGGGCGGCCGCCATCAAAGTGGTAATGACAACCTGAAGAAAAGTTTTGGATTTGGCAAACATTCCCGCCACAAAAAAAACAAACAATATCTTTACAAATTCCGACGGCTGGAATGTATAGCCCCACATTGAATAGGAAATCTTAGAACCATTGGTCACTGCTCCTAACACCAGTACAACCGATAATGCTGCCACACCCACAATGCCGAAAATCCATGTGAATTTATCCAGAAATTTAAATTTGCTGATCAGATAGGGAATAAAAATTCCCAGCACAAGAGAAAGCGCCACGATTTTAAACTGCTTTAAGGATTTGTCATAATCAAGCCTCGTCAGCACTAAAAAACCCACAGCCAGAAGCAGGCACATATTATTGATCAGCAGTTTATTGGCATCTTTATACATTGCCCGAAACAGGGCGATTGTAGTAAAAAGAAGAATCTGCTGAAAACCATAAAAAATGATATAAGACAAATCGCTGGTTTCCAGGCAAATAGCGGCAAAAGATACAAAATGCACAATAAACATACAAATGATCTGCCGCGTATAAATGCCTTCTTTTCTATCTTCATCACGTCTGCGAAATGCGGCAAAGGATTCATAAGTAAAAAAAGCCATAAAAACTGCAATTACATATTTAGATAAATCTGATATTACCAGTGCCATCCTTACTCGATACCTTTCTTGAAATGCCCTTTTGTAAACTCCCTGACAGGAAGGGGCATATCCAATATAAAGCTGTCTAATACAGCCTGTGTCTGTTCATGGTCTTCAACTGTAAAGCTAATCCTGTAATCATCACAGATGATTTGCTCCAATTCCTGTTGCAGCGTCATCACGACTCCGTTATATACAGTGTTTTCGCAAATCTGGCAAAAATTCATTACCGGAAGCTTTTTGCCCATGCGGTCCCGCATCCAGGTAACGGTATTCTTTCCGTCACACCGGTCAAGGGTTTTTTTGATACAACCCGCAGACTGCATAAAGGGAACATGTCCATAAACCAAATATTCTTTTTCAAAGCCCTCTTTATGGCTGAAATCACACTTTTCAAGCATCTCCTGCCATTCATGGCGATTTAGTTCATAGGAACCCACAATGCCCGAAATGCCAAGCTTTTGTAAAAAGGAAACAGCTCTGGCATTATAAGCATAAAGGCTATAATCACCATACAGCTTTTTGGTTCCGGCAGGAATCCCTGCATTTTCAATTCTTTTGCGGATATAACCTACCGCATCCAGATTCCCACAACAAAATCCGTGAAACATGTGAAGCCGTTCATCCGTCAGAAAACGGTCGCAGTACTCCATTCCCCGCTTTCTTCCTACCTGCGGCATGCATAAATACAGTTTAAGACCGCCTTCTTCACATTTCTTTATAAATTCTCCGGCAAAAGCACTGTCATTTTCCAGGATTTCCAGCAATGTAAAATGAAGCTCAATGCCCTTAAGCAGACTTCTTTTCTCCTCATTTCTGCATAAAAAAGCCACTGTTGTTTCCAGCTGTTCTTTTGTGGTAATGGCAATTTTAAATCCCTTTTCCCCGGGATATAAAGCATTGTGGTTATCCGGCGGGAAAACGGGCTTGTTTTCAAAAATTCTGGCGTCATCCTCAGTAAGCAGCTTTTCCATTTCTTCCAACGCTGCCCTCCGGACCTCATTGATTTCCTTTAAAGGAACAAACATATCTTCGTCCATTATAACTGAAAGTGAGCTGAAATGAAAAGGGGTATTCCCTGTTTTGGATAACTGCTTCTCTATATCCTCCCTGCTGACAGGGCGCTTTAGTGCCTTAGAAGCTTCCTGTGTCCCCCTCTTTATCACTTGTTTGCCGTTCTTGTGCCAAACCGCTATTTTAAGGGGTTCACCTATACATGCCGTCAATTCGCATTGCAGTTCCACCTTTTTGTCAGAATCCAGATACTGTTCTTTCAGCCATGTAAATTCACTTTCATCCCCGGTCACATATCCCGGTTTTTGCAGTGTAACCATTTCTTTGCCATTGTGATGGTCATAATATCCCGTTTCCAGTTCGGTACGGACATAGAGGCTCCTTAACAGCTCCATATCCTTTTCATCCACCTTATAAGCCGTTCCTTTTTCCAGAGACTCTTTATAAAGATCTATATATTTACGGTAAACGGCAGTAACTCCCGCAACATAATAGGGATTTTTCATCCTTCCTTCAATCTTGAAGGAATCTATACCGGCGTCTATTAATCTGTGAAGGATGGGCAGGGTACACATATCCTTTAGGCTCAGGGGATAAATATCCTTTTCTCCCCACAGCGAATAGGAAAGCCTGCAGGGGCCAGCACATCTTCCCCGGTTTCCGCTTCTGCCGCCCAAAAAGCTGCTAAACAGACACTGCCCCGAATAGGAATAACACATTGCCCCGTGGATGAAGCACTCTACTTCCATACTCGTTTCTTTTTTTATTTCCACAATCTCTTCCAAAGAAAGCTCTCTAGCCGGGACGATTCGGCTGACGCCGTATTCTTTTAAAATATCGGCCCCGTATTTTCCTGCAATACACATCTGGGTACTGGCATGAAGAGGCAGCTTCGGAAAGTGTTCCTTCAGCACCTCCATAACTCCGAAATCCTGGACAATTACCCCATCAAGCCCCGCTTCATAAAAGGGAATCATAAAACGACATAAACCGTTTAATTCTTTTTCCTTTACTAGGGTATTGACCGTCAGATATACTTTTACCCCGAATAGATGGGCATATCTAATGGCTTCGCACACCTCTTCCTCGGTAAAGTTAGAAGCATAAGCCCTTGCACCGTATTCTTCTCCGCCAAGATAGACGGCATCCGCCCCTGCATTGACGGCAGCCCTGAAACACGCCATATCTCCTGCGGGCGCCAATAATTCAACCTTATTCAATGTATTCTCCATCCAAATCAAATCTCCGCCTGTTACTTGGAAAAGTCAATTACACAGGAATAAACAAGGCTGTCGCAATGATAAATCTTACAACAGCCCTTGTACCTGTTTATTTACGTCTACTCATATCCACATTTCCGTTTTCTTTTAATTCAGCCTCCAAACGGACAATCTTTTTGGTTCCTTGGTTGATTTCGTCCTGCATGGCTTTCATGGTCTTTTCCGTACTTTCCAGCTTAATCTGATTGGCAATCAACTCATGCTTTAAATCATATAATTCCTTTTCCTTGCGCTCCAATTCTTCTTCCAATGAGGAAATTTTCTTTTTTGCCTTAAAATAGTCATCCGCAATATTCAATTGCAGTAGCACATTTTTATAATCCAGAGACTGTTTCCGGAAATTTTCTACTTTATTATATTCCGCAATTTTATTGTTAATATAGATTGCAACTCTTTGTAAGTACTCTTCGCTTTCATTTCCGCTTAAGGTAAATACTTTTCCGCCAATCATTACTTCTGTTTCTGTTTTTATTGACATAGCTTCTCTCCCTTGTACACTAACACAAGATGTGCTTTCATTATTACAAGTCATATACAATATCTATTATATCAGAACAAAGAGAGAAAACAACTATTTTTTCTTTAAAAAATATCTTTTTTCTCTGATTTTTTGTTATTCCGGCGCTGAAAGGCCAAAATGAAGATACGCCAGAGGCGTTACCACTCGTCCTCTGGGAGTCCTGTTAATCAGCCCGTTTTTGATCAGATAAGGCTCATTGACATCCTCAATAGTACCTGGGTCTTCCCCTGTTGCCGCCGCAAGGGTATCCAGCCCTACCGGTCCGCCGCCAAATTTCTCGATCATAGTTATCAGCATATTCCGGTCGATGTGATCCAGT